>SLRB01000353.1 GCA_007131165.1 Bacteroidales bacterium
AACAACCATTTATCAAAAAAACCGGTCATATAAGGTGGCCGGTTTTTTTAGTCTTATCTACGCCTTTATTATCAGCTACTTATAAAATTAATTTTATTTAAATATAAATAACTCTATATCATAACTTTTACGATCTTTTTGCGTAAAAACAACTACATAAAATACAGGCACGTTGACCTTTATCCGGATTTACCGGCAATAATAATAATCCCGAAAAAAGGCAAAAAGTTCAATTACCTGTAAATATCAGCACATTACAATAATCAAGTCATTGTAATATCGCTGAATTATTGATATTTTGTGCACTTAAATTTATTTGGTTGACGGTAAACTCTACACACAGGCAAAACAGCCTGACAGACCGTATGCACAGTTCCGCTCCCACCCCCGCAGGGGGTAAGGGGGGGTTGTGGCCATTCCGCACATCGGTCAATGGCTTAGTTCTTGTGTCTGGAGGTAGAGTAACCAGTACCTGGACATCCCCCACGACAGTTAGCACTCATCAACGGAATGCCTCCCAGGCTGCGGAAACAATGATGCATGATTCGCATTCCGGAACCGCCTGCAGGCGGAATCTCCCGAAAACCAACCCCACCCGCTATCCCTTCAAGAGAATTCTGGTTTTACTTTTGTCGCTGCTGTTGACATTACCGGTATGGGGGCAGTCGGAGGGGGATTACCGGTCAACTGGTTCAGGTGACTGGTCTTCATCAGCAATATGGGAAAGGTATGACGGTTCAGTGTGGGTTGCTGCAACTGATTATCCGGGAGAAGATGAAGTAGCAGGGACTGTAACTATTTCAAACAATAATAATTTAACTATTACTGATTCCCCTCCCCATAACATTGAAAATTTACACCTGCAAACTGGAAACCAAAATACAACATTGGTACTGGATGGTGGGGCTACGCTGAATGTTAATGGGAACATACATATCTTCCAGCCAACACACCCAAATCAACCAAGAGCAAAAGCAATCAGGGTTATGGACGCTACCCTGAATGCCTCATCCATCATGATGGATGCTACCACTGGTGAGGATAGAGACAACTACATTGAAATCTCATCCGGATCAATAAATGTTACCGGGAACATCACTATGAATTCGGGTGGATTGAATAATTATTTCCTCTTTACCGGGAATGGAACACTAACAGTAAGCGGGCATATTGAAGGGGGTTACTTTACAAGTATATCCGGTGGCTCCACTACATCAGGTCCGACATCGGGAACCATTATCCTTAATGGAAATTCACAGGAGATAAGAAGTGCCTACCGTTTCCATAACCTGACAACAGAAGGTGGCGGTACGAAAGTTTTTCAGGCAGATGCGAATGTTGCCAATATGCTGAACATGGTTTCCGGGAATATTGACACACGCACCCACAACAGCATACTGGAATTAGGGACTAATATTGGAAGCTCCGGTGATCTCTCACACAACTCCGGAAACATAATCGGAAGGTTCAGGCGTTGGATCAACAGCACAGAAGAAGATATTACTTTTCCTGTCGGGACAGCAGATAACAGCAACCAGGCCATATTCAATTTTGAACATCTTAACGAAGGGTCATTAACCGCTGAGTTCATTCCAACAGACCCCGGGGTTAATGGATTGCCGTTGGATGATGACGGCACGATAGTAACAGCAAGGTTTGAGAAAGGATACTGGTCTGCCATTGCAGCAAACTCATTAGCCTCAAACAATTATTCTGTCGTACTTGAAGCAACCGGATTCGGATCTGATCCTATTGAAGAGGATACCAGAATATTGAAACGTCCGGCTGGTGGTAATTGGACCCTTGATGGTATGCATCAGGACGCCACAGGCTTGTTTGCCAGAAGAACCGAACTAAGCGGTATTTTAACCACCAGAACAGAATTCGGGCTTGGCAGGGAAACTCCAAAGATCATAACCGATCCGGATGATAATGTTGTGTGTGAGCGGGAAGCAGCAATATTTACAGTGGAATCAACCGGTATTGGAAACCTTAACTATCAATGGTATAAAACCGGAAGTCCGGATACACAGCTTGCCGACGGCAATAATATCTCAGGAGCAACAACCTCCACGCTGACAATAGACCCTGCCGGACCTGAAGATGCCGGAAATTACTACTGTGTAGTCACTGATATTTATGACAATGACGCCCAAAGTAATAAGGCAACACTAACGGTCAACCCCCTACCTACAGTTTCTTTTGGTTATAACTACCAACGTACCATCACCATTGATCATAACTATGTTTATGGTTCTGCTGACCTGGTGGACTTTCCCCTCCTTGTCAATATCTCATCGGACAATGATCTCCAATATGTTGGCAATGGAGGCAAACTGGAAAATGACAATGGCTGGGACATGATCTTCGTCGACGACCAGTTCAACCGCCTCGATCATGAGCTGCAGGAGTACGATCCTGCAACCGGGCAGCTAATAGCCTGGGTACGTATTCCATTGCTGAAGCACAATCAGAACACAACAATCCGGATGCTTTATGGCAACTCTGGTATTACATCAGACCCTTCCACGCCTGATACATGGAACACAAATTATGCAGGGGTTTGGCATCTGTCCGGTGAGGCGGGTGATGCTTTCAGGGATGCTACCTCAAACAGCAATGATGGAACGAACTCCGAAACCACAGATGTAGCTGGGAAAATAGGCAAAGGCCGTAATTTTGATCAATCAGTCGGACAATATATTGAAATAGCCCCGGATCCAAGCCTGGAGCTGACCAACAACCAGGTTACCGTCCAGGCCTGGGTATATATAGACCAGAATGCCCCGGAAGATGCCCCTTTCATTGTGAAGGGAAATGAGATGAACCTGGAGAGGTATATGCTGGGAATTCAAAATGGTTCCAACTTAATAAATACAAGAGTTACCACAACAAGCGATCATTTCAGGGATGACCATCCCGAAGCCATCTCTTTGGGGTCCTGGACCAGTATTACTTTTGTATATGACGGAACCCTGGATGTCAATCCGCGAAAGCTCGTTTATAAAAACGGAGAACTCATTGATGAGCAGGATGCAGACGGTACAATACTGCATGATGCTGCAGACAGGATTTTTATAGGCCGGCGAATCCCCAACGATGACAGGTTTTTTCATGGGATCCTTGACGAGATAAGGGTGTCGAAGGTTCGCAAACCGGCCGGTTGGATCAGGACCGAATACAGCAATCAGAACGGCACCGATCCATTCTTTACCATTGGCAGCGAAGAGTCCCTTGAACAGATTGAGTCGGTTGGTTTTTGTGAAGACCCGGTTATGCTACCACCAGGAGATCCTGCTGGCGGAGAATTCTCCGGCAATGGTGTTTTTTCTGATAATGGCGACTATTACTTTAACCCTGCGACGGCGGGTGCCGGAACTCACTTGATCACATATTCCTATTCTGATGTGAACGGTTGCGAAAACAGCGTCTCAAAAGAAATTACTGTAACTGCAGGGCCTGATCCACCTTTAGCAGAAGACGTTGTTTCCTGTAACGTCAGTGTTGACAATCTGGAAGCCACCGGCATAAATCTAAGGTGGTACAGTGATCCCGGCCTCAATAACCTGGTTAATACCGGCTCTCCTTTCCTGACCGGGAATACAGCAATTGACACGTATACCTACTATGTAACTCAAACAATTAACGGTTGCCAGAGTACCGCTACTGAAGTAACACTGACAATTATTGAGGCTGCTGAACCCGGAATAACATCAGATCCGGTTGGCAATGAGGTCTGTGCCGGAGATGAAGTTACCTTTTCTGTAACTGCAACCGGAGGGCTCATTTATCAATGGCAGAGAAACGGGGTGGATCTGGTTAACGATCATAATATAAGCGGGGCAAACTCATCAACTCTCACGATAGCCCATGCAGGCCTTTATGATGCCGGAGAGTACCGGTGTGTTGTTTCAAATTTCTGCGGCGGGGCAACTTATTCAGTAACGAGTGATCCGGCAGTACTCACAGTAAAACCTGCCCCAATTGTAACGTTCGGATATGCATGGGAAAAGAATATTACAATTAACTCCACCGAAGTTTCCGGCACAACAGATTTCGATGACTTCCCTCTTCTGGTCAGTATAACAGATGAGGATATCCGGCATACTTCAGCTGGAGGTTTTGTTGAACACCAGAGAGGATACGATATAGTATTCACCGATAACGACTACAACCCCCTGCACCATGAAATAGAGCATTACGACCGTTTAACAGGCGAATTTGTGGCATGGGTGCGTTTGCCGGTTTTATCAGCTACTATTGACACCAAAATAAAAATCCTCTACGGCAACCCTGCAATAACAGCCGACCCGTCAAGTCCCGATACCTGGAGTGAAGATTACGTCGGAGTGTGGCACCTGCATAACAACAATTACAGGGACGCCACCATGAAATGGGACGGCAACCCGGTCGGAGTGGATAATATTGATGCGGTTATTGCCGGGGGAGGGAATTTCAGATATGCAAACGATGAACAGGACCGTGTTGAACTGGGCGGAATTGACGTTGAAGGAGATGCCCTGACAATTTCTGCATGGATAAATGCCAGATCTTTTTCGAGAGCCGACGCCAGAATAATATCAAAAGCAGATGGGACTGCCGAAGGAAGCCACTGGTGGATGTTAAGTACTATAGATGATACAGGAAACAGGTTAAGGTTCAGGCTTAAAACCGGAGTCACAACTTCCACGCTGATAGGTACCCAAACAATTGCAACAAACACTGATTATTTGGTATCTGCAGTTTATGACGGGAGTGAAATGCTATTATATCAAAATGGAGTAGAAGCAGGTACTGCCACTAAAACCGGAAACATTAATGAAAACAGCTCAATCGATGCTGCTATAGGTAATCAGCCGGAGTCTGCAACAGATGGCAGAAGAGCTTTTGACGGGATAATTGACGAAGTAAGAGTTATCAAAGCTGCCCGTTCAGGCAACTGGTTAATAACCGAATACTATAACCAGCTTGATCCGGGTTCATTCATCATTCTTGGCGAAGAACAAAACCCCAATCCCTGGCACATTTTCGAAGTCTGTGAAGGCGATATTGTTGAATACCAAGCCGGAGTTATAGATGCAGCCACCTATCTCTGGGAAGTCACAGGAGGAGAAATTATTGACGGCATTAATGACGGCTTTTCCGTAGAAGTTGACTGGAACAATGGAGGAGGTGGCGATCCAACCCTGAAACTCACCATTACACTGGACGGATGCTCAACGGAAACTATTTCCTATCCTGTAACCATAAATTCGTTCCCAGCCCCGGATATTTCCGGTCCCGC
>SLRB01000069.1 GCA_007131165.1 Bacteroidales bacterium
ATGTTATCTGTTAGTTCACGAGCGCTAACTCTTTCAAGAAGATGCAAAAGAGCATATTCATCTTTTCTTCTCCTGCGCCCATAAAACAGATAGAAAACTAAAGATATCAATAATAACGCGGCAATCAGTTCAATAGCCCCGGATCCGAGTTCAATGATGAAAAAGGTAAAAACTATTATACTAAAGATTTGAAGCCAGGGATATAAAGGTGCCCTGAATGTGGGGCTATAATTTACCAGATTACCTTCTCTGAGAATTATTACGGCAAGGTTTGTTAAGACATAAGTTGCCAGAATTACAGAAGATGCTGCTTTCACAAGCATTTCGAGAGGCAGTAAAAGAGAAAGGAAAATGATTGTTCCCGTAATGATTATAGCTATTACCGGTGTTCCAAACCTTTTGTTCACTGATGACAGTCTACGCGGCATGAGCCTATCCCGGCCTAAAGCAAGGGGATACCTTGCAGCAGCCATTATACCTGCATTGGCAGTCGAAATGAATGCAAGCAAAGAGGCAATGGTAATTATGATATATCCGGGATGCCCCATGAATAATTCAGCAGAATCGGCCACGGGTGAAAGTGATTCCCTGAAGTTATCCGGTGACAATGTACCAGTTATAACGTATGTTACCAGCGTATAAACAATTGTTACCACAAGAACCGATGTAATAATCCCTAAAGGCATATTGCGTTTCGGATTTTTAACCTCTTCAGTCACATTGGCCACCTGTATCAAGCCTCCAAATGTGACAAATACAAATGCGGTTCCTGCAAATATCTGGTTTATCCCATTATCAATAAATGGGGTAAAACGGCTGGATGTAATTTCCGGGATTCCGAACACAATAAAAATAACGAGAAGGGTTATCATACTTAGAACAAGAGCACTCTGGAACGTCGTGGCTTTTTTCACCCCTGCAATATTAAGCCCGGTAAATAAAAGGCAAAAAACCAGGCCGGTAGAAATATGTTCCAGTCCGGTATAGGAATATACTACCTCCGATATTCCGAATATGGCAAATGCACTTTTCAGCAAAATTGCAGCCCATGCAAGAAACCCGGTTATAGTCCCTAAAAGCGGGCCAAAAGTTTTGTTGATAAAAAAGTATGCCCCACCGGATTTGGGCATTGCTGTGGATAATTCAACTACACTCAGTATTCCTGCCAAACCCAGCAAACCTGCAAGTAAATAGGAGACAAAAACTGCAGGACCGGTTATATCAAAAGCCATTCCCGGCAATATAAATATGCCCGAACTTATCATCGCTCCTGCAGCAATGCTAAACACTCCAAAAAAAGTAATTTCCTTTCTCAGCATAATGACCCGGTCTGACAAGAATGATTCAGGATAATATTTCAATAATCTTCTTATTGAAAGCATCAAGATCATCAGGCTTCCTGGAGGTTAGGATATTATCATCAACAACGACATCCGAATCAACCCAGTTGGCCCCGGCATTTTGAAGATCCTTTTTAATTGCGGGGAAAGATGTCATGGTTCGCCCATTTATGATTTCAGCATCAATTAATAATTGCGGCCCGTGACAAATGGCTGCTATGAGTTTTCTCTTCTCAAAAAACCGTCTTACAAAATCTACCGCTTCACTGCTTCGCCGGAGTTTATCCGGATTTATAACACCACCCGGCAGGATAAGACAATCATAGTCGTTCTCACTGGCATCATCAAGTGTAATGTCAACTTTTATCTCTTTACTCCAGTTACCGTGCTTCCAGGCTTTTATCTTTCCGCTTGCAGGAGAAATAACAGTAACCTCAGCCCCACTGTTTTCAAGGACATTTTTGGGCTCAAACAATTCAGATTCCTCAAATCCATTTGTAGCAAGGATTGCTATCTTTCTACCTTTCAGGTTTCTCATCTGTTAAAAAGTTAAATTTTCTCATTTGCGAAATTGCCGGTCAGCAGGTTTCGCATCATTTAGCGGTCATTCCTCCGTCAACGGGGAAAATTGCACCGGTTATAAAGCTGCTCTCATCGCTCGCAAGGAATGTTGCAAGGTTAGCAATATCATTGTTTTCAGCATACCTTCCCAGGGGGATCATCTGCTCGAACTGCGCCCTGGCATCCTCTCCTGATTCCGGGTTAAACCCCTCTTCAATAGAACGCATCATCCTGTTATCAACAGGTGACGGATTAACCGAGTTAACACGGATATTCTTACCGGCCATTTCCAGGGCAACTGATTTGGTTATGCCTCCAAGTGCATGTTTGCTTGCAGCATAAGCACTTGTGTTTGCATTACCACGCATTCCTGCAACCGAGGAGGTAATGATTATACTGCCTCCCTCAGGCATAAGCGGTATGATATATTTTATGCCAAGCCATGCTCCTCTTACATTAACACCCATCAATTTATCATATTCCTCAACCGGGTATTCGGTAATTGGTTTAACAACACCCTCTATACCCGCATTGTTAAAGAATATATCTACTTTTTTAAGATATTTCCCGGCCCCGGCGGCATATTTTTTCACCTCTTCCTCGTTACTTACGTCAGCAGCAATAAAGTACACGTTCTTCTCTCCAAGCTCTTTCACTGCTTCTTTAAGATTATCCTCGTCGAGGTCTACAAGCAGCACACTGGCACCTTCACTGAGAAACCTTTCTGCTGTAGCTTTTCCAATACCCCCGGACCCTCCGGTTATAACTGCGGTTTTGTTTTCCAATCTTTGCATCATCTTTATTTTTTATATTTGACCATAATTGAGATATTGTTTTTTTATCTGATTTGATGGCTATAAATACGCACCTGAATAATAAAGCCGTCAGATAAACAATTTATCTATTTAGCAAAAACCATTCCCTGAGAAATCCCGGACTTACGCTGTTCTTCAAAAATGAGCTGCTAATAAAATACGCGATGATGAGATAAGAACTTATTTAACTGACACTTAACTGTTTTGAGAGCTATAATTTCGCTTTCGCAGATAATTACGATACTTATATGATGCCATCAGGATTGCTGAAGATATTCACCAGAGATGTAGAAGTTTTACACAATCACAGCAACCGGCAGTTTACAATACCGCTATCCGGAACCCTGGTCTGCAATCTCATGTATATTATACCAAACTTATTTTGAAAGCATTAAAAGCCTGGTGTACCTGAAATGATCATCCCGGTCTGATTATGAGCCCGGTATTATCGTGATATCCGGGTTGACTGGCACCGTATTTGCCTTAATCAGAGGATACAGGCAAAGGCAAAACGAACCGGGCACCAGGCCGGTGCTTGCATAAGTCCCTGGTTTTAAGAATTTATGGAAAACCTCAAATATTTAGCTATGGGTGAATGGTTTAACACAATACTTGCAACATTGGTTGCTCTTCTTCCAATTACCAACCCTGTAAGTACTGCGGCATTATTTATGTCAATAACAGGAGGAAGGAAAAAAAAAGAAAGATTTGATCAGGCATTAAAGGCATCTGTTTATGCCTTTGGGATTCTTGTTGCTTTCCTTATCCTTGGGACTCTGATAATGGAATTCTTTGGCATTTCGATTCCCGGACTGCGTATAGCCGGAGGCATAATGGTCATTCGTGTCGCCTTCTCAATGCTTAAAGCAGAAACAGATGAAATAGAACCGGATGCCAAAAAAGAAGCAAAACGAAAATCTGATGTTTCATTTACACCCCTCGCTATGCCAAGCCTGAGCGGCCCGGGAGCAATAGCAATAACGATCGGACTTTCGGCAGGAACGGAAAGATGGGTTGATTATTCAGCAATAGTGCTGGGTATATTCCTTGTCATCCTTGCAGCCTTTTTGACTCTGCTGGCTGCAGATAAAATACTTAAGGTTCTCGGTAAAACCGGGATAAATGCTTTATCCAAAATTATGGGATTTCTTTTGCTTGCAGTTGGTATACAATTTCTGATCAATGGTATAACTGCGATACTGGTTGATGAGGCTTTTATTAACCGGATTATCGAAAGCATACAAACTGTAGCATAGATATATCTTAACTTCTCAAAAAAGATGCCACCAAACAGCCGGCTCCGATCACTGCAGAAAGAAACCCGGTCCCTGGCATTTCAGGGGAGTGGTATGACGGAGGAGGTAACAGCAAGGAAGAAACAGACAGGTGAGGGTATCTTTCGCTAATTAGCAATGCCCTTGCCAAGGAAAGTCATAGGCATGGTAAATTCAAACCCCCACATTATCGTATCGTGCCCTCTGGAACTCCCCTGGAGAGTCGAAGTTCGTGCATTGGTTACCTGGACCGAGAAAGTATGTGGACTTGCCGGGACCCGGAGTTGCAGACCGGCACCCCAGGCTATCCGCTCATCCTCCTTTAGATTTGCCAGTGAAAGAATATCTGCTCCAAGTGCTATTGATGAGGTGATCTCTACCACCAGTCCTCCACCAAAAGAGGCCCGGAAATCACTCGTTTGATAAGCATCAGAAAATGCCCGGACAGTTCCCGACAGTATAAATCTGCCCGTCTGGTAGTTCATAAGAATCGCCCCGTCAATACTATTTGCAGCAGTATTGTAGCCCCCGTTTACGGCAATTCCAAGGGGCGGCCCATCTGCCGCATCTGCCACCAGATACCGGCCAAATATTTCCACTTCATGTGCCTGAACAACAGTTGAATTAGGAGCGTACCTTATCGTGGCCATTCCCTTGCCTGTAACAGGCATGCCAAGCAAAAAGGTTGGAGAAGCGAGTATCCTTGTATCCGGTCCGATTTCCTGTGTCCACATCCGGTGCAGAAAATTAAACTGAACGGCATCAGGCACCCACCCGTCACTTATATTAGGTGTTCGTTGCAGAACCGATTGTGAGTGCATAACAGCCGGAAAGGCGAATATGAAAAAAAGTGCAGCCAGTGCAGCCGGTTTGATTTCTAATTTAACCATGATTATTTTTTTTGAGTTGAATTTTTGATCCTGCATAATAGGAGGATCAACTAATGATGTCCATTGTGGTGATGCATATGACCATGTTCGCGCATCATCTGCATCATTTCCTCCCGCATTTCATGATGCTCCTCCATCATTTGCATCATATTTTCCATCATCATCTCCCTCATGTGGGGATGCTCCTTCATCATTTGCATCATACCTTCCATCATTTCTTCCCGCATTTCAGGGTGTTCCCCCATCATTTGCATCCTTTTTTCCCTCATTCTTTTCATTCCATCAGGATGTTCGGCCATACGGTTCAGAAACTCTCCAAAAAGCTGATCCTCATTCAGAATCTGATTGTACGCCTGTTCCCTGTGTTGTTCATTCCGGAGCAGATCAATTTC
>SLRB01000215.1 GCA_007131165.1 Bacteroidales bacterium
CTGATCTTTTCCAGAAAACCGGGATATGTCCTGCTGAATGCTTCTTTCGAAGCGGTGTCGCCGGTATCAAGCAGTGTGCCGTCGGCCAGGACAATGCGGATACTGTCCAGTGTTTTATAGGAGTTTTCGGCTGTACCGCAACACATACCGCTGGCATTGTTTGCAGCAATACCGCCTATCATGGCAGCGTTAATCGACGCCGGGTCGGGGCCTATCTTCCTGCCAAAAGGCAGCAGCAAATTATTTACGTCACAGCCGATAAGTCCGGGTTGTAACCTGATCTTTTCACCATTATGCTCTATCCTGTATTTTTTCCAGTGGTCACCTGCAATAACCAGCACAGAATCTGTTATGGCCTGGCCGGACAGGCTGGTGCCGGCGGCACGGAAGGTGACGGGGACTGAAAGTGAGGAGGCTTCCCTTAGAATGTGGATAACCTCTTCTTCATCTTCTGCCTTTATGACCATCTTGGGGATAAGACGGTAAAAACTGGCATCAGTACCGAATGCAAGCGTATACAGGGGGTCGTGAAATATCCTGCTCTTCCCGATTTTGGGAACCAGTCTGTCGTTTAGCTGCTTATATTTACCGGTAAGCATTCTGAAAACTAATCAATTTAATCCGCCCGGAACTGGGCCGCGAAAAATAAAAAGCAAAAGCTAAAAACATAAAACCTAAATGGTAAAGTAAAACCTAAAAGATAAAATAATACCTAACAGGTAAAGTAAAACCTACAGGAAAAGTCAAACCTAACAGGTTAAAGCGAGAATCTTACGCTAAAAGTAAGGGATAAATCGCAAAGATAAAAATGGGTGCTCCCAAAAAGGAAGACACCCATTTTTTGATAGATTGATCCGGGCATAAGCGAACTGCCATGAAACTTCGGGGCATTGCCCGGGGTTGCGCAGTTCATTGTAACAAATTCGTCAAAATCGAACTATCCACCATCAGTGGAAGTGGTCTTAATCCCGGTTCTTGCTTCACACATCGATTTTTTTAGCGAACAGGCCTTTCGGGCATAGCCCCGCAAGGCAGTTACCGTGACCAGAGGATACTGTTTTACAGTTCCCTGATCTTGATGTTCCTGAACCACACCTCATCACTGTGATCTTGCAGCCCGATATAACCGGGTACCAGCTTTCCAAAATACTCCAGCGGAAACTTGCTCTCGTCAACCATCCTGGTCCAGCCTGGCGTGCCGATCTGGGTCTGAACAACCTGCTCACCGTTCTGCCAGATTGTAAAAGTACCCCTTTCAATCATTACTTCAACTGAGTTCCACTCACCTGCAGGCCTGGTGTTCTGCACTGCAGGAGGAATCAGGTCATAAAGTGCCGGAGCAAACTGGTCGGGATTGACATTGGGATGCGCATCGTTATCGAGTATCTGGATCTCCGGTGCCGAGTGCCATATAGGCCTTCCTTCAAGTTCCCTGGCAAGTACGAATATCCCGCTGTTGCCGCCCTCTGATATTCTCCAGTCCAATTTAAGGTGAAAGTTTAGAAATTTCTGATCGAAGATAACGTCACCCCCTCTGCCGGAGCAGAAAAGTGTCCCATCCTGAACCGACCATCCATCGGGAAAACCGGCTTGGTTGTAACCCCGCCAACCTTCGGTTGTTTCACCGTCAAACATAAGGATCCATCCTTGTTCACTCTCCGCGCGGGAAAGCCTGTTGTGCCCGCTGCAGCTGGTTAGACTTACCAACAAAGCAACTGCAAAAACTCCGGTTAATACGCTAAAAATTTTCTTTGACATAATTGTCTGGTTTTAAGTTATTAATATTGTTTGAATTTTAAGTGGTTTTGTTAAATGCAGGTTTTAAAGGCCTAAAGATATTATTTTTTTGCTCATTTCTAATTCGGAAAATGCTGATAATTTCTCATAAAGAATCTAATTTCCAGGTAAGCACCCCGCGATCAGGTTCCCGGATCTCTTCAGGTAAACCGGGGCTCTTTGCATCGAATCCTCCTTACTTTCGGCAAAATCCATGAGAGAATACACTTCAGAAGCCGAAAACTGTTCCTTCAATTCCTGCCTGTCTCCTTCGGCAAGCCCGGCCACAACGTACAGTGGCTTACCAGTTGCCGAAGCCATAACCGCCACCGAGGCCACAACCTTCCCGTAGGCAGTCTGCGTATCGATCCTTCCCTCTCCTGTTATTATTATGTCGCTTTCGCGGATGAGGACGTCAAAACCTGTTAATTCGGCAACAATGTCAAAACCGTTCCTGAGTATGCCTTTACCGTAGGCCATCAGGAAAAGGGCTGCGCCTCCGGCTGCGCCAGTACCGGGATGCATGTCTGCGCCGAAGCCCGTCTCCAGTTGTACAAGCGCTGAGAGGTTTGCAAGCCCCTTCTCAAGTATCGCTACGGCCTTTTCGTCGGCTCCTTTTTGGGGACCATATACGCGGGCGGCACCCTCCGGCCCGTTCAGCACATTCCTGACATCACATGCAATGGTGATCTCTGCTTCCTGCAGACGGGGATGGGCATTGCTGCTGTCTATCCTGCTTATCATGGCAGTAATTTCCCCGGAAGGGGACAAATCATTACCCTGCTCATCATAAAACCTGAAACCAAGCGCATATGCAATCCCCACACCGCCATCGACCGTTGCGCTGCCGCCAATGGTAAGTATTATGTGCTGTATCCCACTGTCAAGCGCATCCCTTATAAGCTCGCCAGTGCCGAGGGTTGATGTTTTAAGGGCATTGCGCTCACCGGCTGCAAGCATCTCCAGCCCTGAAGCACTGGCCAGCTCGATAACAGCCGTGCTTTCATCTTCCAGGATAAGGTAACGGGAGCCGGCAGGCCGGTGCAGGGGATCGCTAACCGTCAACTCTTTCCATCTGCCTCCCCGGTTAAAAGCAATACAGGCTGCCGTTCCTTCGCCTCCGTCAGCCACGGGAAAGAGACGGATCTTCGCCTCAGGGAGTTTCTCCTTTATGCCCTCTCCTATGTAGCGGGCAACATCTTGCGCCGGAAGGCAATCCTTGAAGGAATCCGGTGCTATAAGTATTTTGCTGTTTTTTTTACTGGCAGGCATTTTTGACTTTTTATGGTTAACTGAATTGGTTCATATCTGATATTCCGGGTTGGATCCTGCCTGGTCAACACAATTATGTGGTGTACACAGGCTAAACCCCGGCAATAAGCGACAACAGGTACAGCACTATCATAGTTACCACACCCAGGATGATCGTGCCGGTGGAATATGTTTTGTATGCAGTCCCTACGTCAAGGTTTGAAAATTTCGATACGACCCAGAAATAGCTGTCATTGGCGTGTGATACCACCATCGAGCCTGCACCCATTGCAAGTATGACAAAAACAATTCCCATTGTACTGTCCAGTCCGAGCTGGGGCAGTATCGGCACCATGAGCGATGAGGTGGTGATTACCGAAACTGTAGATGAGCCTTGCGCAGTCTTCAGGGCGGCTGCAAGGATGAACGGCAGCAGCAGTCCGGTTTCCCAGCCCAGAAGTGAGTTACCAAGATAATCACCGATAGGTGTTACACGCAGCATGTAACCAAAAGCACCGCCAGCACCTGTTATGGCAATTATCGGGCCTGCCGATCTGATTGCCTGGTTGGTCCACTCTCCCAGCACCTCAGAATCCCATTGTTTGACCAGCACAAGTGAAATGAAAACCCCCGCCAGCAAGGCAATACCCGGATCACCAAGAAATGCGAGTATCTCCTGCAACCGGCCGGTACCGAAGGGTTGTGTGTCGAGGTTTGCAAAAGAGCCAAGTCCGATCAGCACTATCGGTATAACTATCGGGGCAAACGAAATAGCCGGCGAAGGAAGTGATTTGAACCTTGAGACAATCTCCTCGAAGCTCTCGCCTGATGGAGGTTCTGCATAATACCTCGAAGCAAACTTCAACGCCCAGTAAAGGCCAATGAAAACAGCGGGTATTCCTGCAATAATGCCCCAGAAAATGATCAGTCCCAGATCCCCGCCAAGAACACCGGCTGCAGCAGTGGGGCCGGGATGCGGGGGAATAAGGCAGTGAATGACGTAGAGCGGTCCGGCAAGAGCAAATGCCATGACTGTCATTGATGTTTTTGATATCCGCGCAAGCGCGTTGTTGAGGGGACTGAGTACCACAAAGCCCGAATCACAGAATATCGGTATACCGACAATATATCCGGCAATGGATATGGCAAGCGGACTTCTCTCCTTGCCTACCACACGCAGAATAAAGTTTGCCATGCTGAGCGAAGCGCCCGTTTTTTCAAGTATCACACCAATAATGGTACCGGCAATTATTACGATCCCAATTCCTCCCAGGGTGTTCCCAAACCCGCTTTTCAGAGCACCGGTTATTTCCGGCATGGGCAACCCTGTCGATATGCCCACCCCTATCGCTGCAAGCAGCAGCACAAGGAAAGGGTGAACACGGAACTTTGAGGTCATTATCACTATGAACAGAACACTTAAAAGAAGGATGATAAGAAGGAGAGGCCCATCAGTCATTTTTTCAGGTTTTTCTTAGATTATTTATTCAATTCTTATGTTACCTCACCGGTACGTGTGTGCCTGATCACTTCTCAAGCTGATTCACGACCGGCTCGACTGTTGCAATGTGTTTGTCGCGGACTGCCTTAAGCTCTGCAATAGTTTCGGGATGGCTGTCTGCTATATCATATTTTTCGCCCGGATCCACATTCAGGTTGAAAAGAAGCGGAGGGTCATGCACGACGGTCGTCTGCTCGCCGTACTCCTCCCTGGTCATGAAATGTGCCTTGAAGCTGCCCTGGCGCACGGCAAAGACCTGTGTGCCGCGATAGTAGATCACGGTGTTGCGGGGACTTTCTCCGGTGCCGTTAATCACTGAGGTAATATCATACCCGTCATATACCCTGTCGCCTGGCAGATCAATGTCTGCAAGGCTGCAAAAGGTAGGGAACAGGTCCATCGCACTGCCCAGCTCCATTACAACCCCGGGTTCAATCGTGCCGGGCCACCAGAATAGGGCCGGGACACGCATACCTCCTTCAAATGTCCCTCCTTTAGCTCCTCTGAGCATTCCCCCCGATCCGCCGTGCGTTTCAAAAATATGCCAGTGGCCATTGTCAGAGGTAAAGACTACCAGTGTATTCTCCGCCAGCCCTTCCTCCTCAAGCGTTTCGAGTATGCGTCCTACAGACCAGTCAATCTCCTCTATCACGTCGCCGTAAATCCCTGCCAGGGAAACCTCTTTGTAATCCTCCGACCTGAAAAGAGGGATGTGGGGCATGGAATGGGCCAGGTATATGAA
>SLRB01000224.1 GCA_007131165.1 Bacteroidales bacterium
AGATTTGGAGGATAATATTTTTAACTATATATTTGAGTATTTAATTACCTTTTTACCTTTAAGTACTATAATTACTTATTTTTAAGAACATAATGAAGAGAGAAATTATAAAAATTGACGAGGATAAGTGCAACGGGTGTGGTTTGTGCATCCCGAACTGCCATGAGGGCGCGCTGCAGATAATAGACGGCAAAGCCAGGCTGATAAGCGACCTTATGTGTGACGGCCTTGGCGCCTGTATCGGCCATTGCCCCGAAGGCGCTATGGAAATTGAAGTGCGGGAAGCAGAGCCCTATGACGAGATAAAGGTAATTGCGCTGATGGCTGAAAAGGGCAAAAATGTTGTTACTGCACACCTGAAGCACCTCAAGGATCACGGCGAATTCGTGTTCCTGAAGCAGGCAGTGGGGTGGCTTATGGAGAACGAGGGAAGCGTTGACTTCCCCGTAAGGGAAATAATACAGGAGGTCCATTTTTACCGTCCCGGACCGGCAGAGGAAGAACATGAAATGGAGAGCGCCGTTAAAGGCGACGAAGGGATTCCGGCCGGCACAGTCAGCAGGCATTCGCATGCAGGCGGCGGCTGCGGGGGAGGTAATAATCACGGGCACCAGCAGATAAACTCCGGGCCGGCAGCCTTTGCTCCAGGTGGAGGCTGTCCGGGATCGAGGTCGATGAGTTTTGCCCCGCCAACGGTAAACGGCGGGAACAGGTCGCCTTTGGGGGAAGGTGAACAAAGCACAGCCGGCGGAAGCGGAGCCTCACAGCTGATGCAATGGCCGGTGCAGATGCACCTGATAAACCCCCGCGCTTCGCATTTTTCAGGATCAGACCTGCTGCTGGCGGCTGATTGTGTTGCCTATGCTGCAGCAAATTTCCATGATGGCTACCTGAAAGGGAAAACCCTGGCAATTGCATGTCCCAAGCTGGACAGTAACAGGGAGGCCTACCATGAGAAACTGGTAAGCCTTGTAAACGATGCAAAGATCAATACCATTACCGTTATGAAAATGGAAGTACCATGTTGCGGCGGGATTGAGCAAATGGCAGTTGCGGCTGTTGAAGCTGCAGGCAGGAAAGTGCCGGTCAAGTCTGTTACACTGAGTGTAAGAGGCGAAGTGGTTGATGACAGGTGGATATGAAATAACCCGCTGTAAAAGCAGCGATCAAAAATATAATTGACATCAATTGTTTCTCTTATTGAACTAATGTTTGCCTTTTTTTGTCTAATTTAATAGGGTTAAATTTGAATATTCACAGATCGGCCTCATCGCGGTGAGCTGAATGTTGACGGTAACTATTCGTAACCACTTGTAACCGGACGGGTATTTTTCCGGAAAATACAGTTGCCGGAAAATACAGGTACCTGATTAACAGGTGAGGGAAATGATCTGGAAAGTGAAAAAAATCTAACTGATTAACAGGCAAAATAATGGAAATGTCAAAGACTGAGAGGATCTGGAACATGGTGTCAATGTTCGTGTTCGTTCTTTTACTTATTGTACTTGGATTACTGCTTAATGACAGGGACACAGGCATTGGCAGCATTAGTGTGTTCGATCTGCTGGTTATAAGCATCGCAACCTACAGGATGACGAGGCTGATGGTTTACGACCGGATCTTCAAGCTGGTACGCGACATTATCCGCTCTTTTGAGGGAACCGGTATTGGCGATTCAATGAAGGCCATCATTACCTGCCCCTGGTGCGCCGGGGTATGGATATCTCTCTTTAATGTTGCCATCTTCCTTCTGGTGCCATACGGCCAGCTTTTCATTTACATAATGGGCATTGCCGGCGTTGCTACTTTTTTCCAGCTCGGAGTGAACATACTGGGAATGATTGCCGAGGAGAAACAAATAAGCCTGAAGCAGAAAAGGGAAGATTCCGGTTTTGAAAAACCCTGATATCACCTGCCATACTCAATAATCCAAAGTAAAGCCCCGTATAAGGCGGGGTTGTGAGGAAAAAACATTTCGCGGGCAAATGGAATCAAAAATGCCCGGGATAAATTTATACTATCATTTTTTTAACCTCTAAAACCGTAATATTATGAGTATGTTTTGTTTTCAATGCCAGGAAGCGGCAAAAGGCACCGGTTGCACCATCAAGGGAGTCTGCGGAAAGACAGATGACGTAGCCGGCCTGCAGGATGTTCTGATGTTTGTTGTTAAAGGCATCTCGATCTATTCAACTGCTGCCCGCGAAGCGGGTATTGAAAAGCCCGAAATCAACAAGTTCATTGTTGACTCGCTTTTTGCTACTATCACGAATGCAAACTTCGACCGTGATGTTTTTGTAAAACTTATCCAGGAAGGTCTTGAAATGCGCAACAAGCTGCGCCTCGAGCTTGAGAAAAAGGGTATATCGCCTGAAGAGCCGCTGCATGAATCAGCCACATGGCAGGGATTCACTCCCGATGAGTTTGAGCGCAAAGCTAAAACAGCAGGGGTGCTTGCCACAGAGGACGAGGATGTACGCTCGCTGCGCGAACTTATCACTTACGGGGTAAAAGGCATGGCCGCCTATACAGAACATGCATGGAACCTCGGTCATGAAGACCCTGAAATATACAGGTTCATGCAGGAAGCGCTTGTGGCCACCACACGCGATGACCTTTCTGTTAAGGAGTTGGTTTCGCTGGTGATGGAGACCGGCCGATACGGGGTTACAGCAATGGCGCTTCTCGACAAGGCCAATACCTCGGCTTACGGGAACCCGGAGATCACAAGTGTAAATATTGGTACACGTGATAACCCGGGTATTCTTATCAGCGGTCATGATCTGAAGGATATGCAGGAACTGCTTGAGCAGACCGATGGGACCGGTGTTGATGTATATACACACAGTGAGATGTTGCCGGCAAACTATTATCCTGCCTTCAAGAAATACAAACATTTTGTCGGCAACTACGGAGGTTCGTGGTGGAAGCAGAAGGAGGAGTTCGAGACCTTCAACGGGCCCGTCCTGTTCACAACCAACTGCCTTGTTCCGCCTTCAAAAAAGGCAACGTACGGCGACAGGGTGTATACAACCGGCGCAGCCGGGTTCAACGGTTTTAAGCATATTGCCGGCCGCGAAAAGGGTGGCAAAAAAGACTTTTCGGAAATAATTGAACATGCGAAAAATTGCAGTCCGCCGGTGGAGATTGAAAAAGGCGAAATAGTTGGAGGGTTCGCACATGCACAGGTATTTGCCCTGGCCGACAAGGTTGTTGATGCCGTGAAGAGCGGCGCTATAAAAAAGTTCTTTGTTATGGCAGGCTGCGACGGCAGGATGAAAGACCGCGAGTACTACACCGAATTTGCCGAAAAGCTGCCTGGTGATACAGTCATCCTTACGGCCGGATGTGCCAAGTACCGTTACAACAAGCTGCCACTGGGCGACATAGGTGGCATACCGAGAGTGCTTGACGCGGGCCAGTGCAACGATTCCTATTCACTTGCAGTAGTGGCAATGAAGCTCAAGGAGATCTTTGAACTGAACGACATAAATGAGCTGCCGATAGCCTATAATATTGCCTGGTATGAGCAGAAGGCCGTGATAGTGCTGCTGGCATTGCTGTACCTTGGTGTGAAAAATATTCACCTCGGTCCTACGCTGCCGGCATTCCTTTCACCCAACGTTGCGAATGTACTTGTTGAGCAGTTCGGCATAGGAGGGATCAACAGCCCCGACGAGGATATCAAAATGTTTCTGAACTAATACGCATCTGCATATCCCGGCAGCTATAGGAATTCAACATGCACGGGCCCGGATCCCCGCAAGCCATTAAGCGCTTCCGGGGATTCTGCCTCGTTCAGGAGCAGGAAGTCACTGCCGGCTTAAAGGTGTCAGTTAAGAGGTATTATATTACAGCAGATATGATATGATTTCATTTTTCACTAACTTGTATGCCTGAAGTGTTACCTGACCTGTAAACAATGAACCTAAAACAAATGCCATGCGCCTAAAAGCCATTGTTGCCGTTTTTTTATTTCTGCTGCCTTTAAGCGTTTCGCTAAATGCCCAGTTTTCCCTTTCGGGGGAATTCAGGCCGCGTTCGGAATACCGTCACGGATTCCAGAGGCTGATGAGTCCGGACGATGATGCTGCTTTTTTCATATCACAGCGGACAAGGTTAAACCTGGGCGTTAAACAGGATGATTATTCATTCGGATTCAGCTTTCAGGATGTAAGGGTGTGGGGCGAAGTTCCGCAGCTGAACAGAAGCGATGCTCTCGCCTCGGTTCATGAAGCATGGGGAGAGGCAAAGCTGTCGGATGCATTTCGAATCAAAGCGGGCAGGCAGGAGATTGTTTACGACAATGCAAGAATCTTCGGTAACGTCGACTGGGCACAGCAGGGACGCAGCCATGATGCTGCCGTGCTGAAATGGCAGTATTCAGCGAATACCCGGCTGCATGCCGGTTTTGCGTTTAACCAGGATTCGGAACGGAGGACGGGTACCTACTACCCGGTTAATAATTACAAGACCCTACAGTACCTGTGGCTCAACCGCGATGAAGAACAGGTTAAATGGAGTCTGCTGCTGCTCAATACCGGATACCAGCAGGCTCCCGGCAATGTTGCGTTTTCGCTCACAACCGGCGGGAGAATCGTATACAGTCCGGGTACCGGCAGCCTGTCAGGCTCCGCCTATTTACAAGCTGGTGATGACCGGACGAATGCAAGCCTGCTGGCATGGTACCTGGCCCTGGAATATGCACGGCCGGTTGATAACGGGATAACTGTAAGCGGTGGCTTTGAAGTGCTTTCAGGCACCGACGAGGCAGATATGATAATCAGCGGCAGGAACAACTCATTTAACCCGGTTTTCGGTACCAATCATGCATTCAACGGCCACATGGACTACTTTTACGTGGGGAATCACTTTGATGATGTGGGACTGATAGATGTTTACGGCGGGATGAACATGGTGAGGGAACGGTGGTCGGCCGGTTTCCGGGTTCATGCCTTCATTTCGGAGGGAAGGATCCTGATGGCGGGGGAAGATGGTAACGGCAAACGCCAGTATCTGGGTTCTGAAATCGATGTTTTTGCCGGGTACAACCTGTTCGAGCAGGCTACTGTCAGGGCCGGGTATTCGCAGATGTTTGCCACTGAAGCCATGGAGCGCCTCAAGGGCGGAAGTAAAGACGAGATCAACAACTGGGTATGGCTCATGCTGGTATTGAGGCCCTCCTTTCTGAATTAATGCCCGGGCCGGCATGCAGTTAAACTGCCGGCAGTATGGGGATGGAGCTGCAGGGATAAGCAGGGAGGATATGCCTTATGAGCAGAAACAGTAACTGCTGGCAGAGCAGAATATAAACAATTAAAATTGACCAATATAACAATGGAACAGAAGGAATTTGAAAAAGACAGGATTTTCCGGTTTGAAGATGAAGTTGAATATGCCGAAGGGGCTATAGTAAGCAAAAACGTCCTTAAACGTGAAACGGGAAATATTTCCCTGTTTGCTTTTGACAAGGGAGAAGGGCTAAGCGAGCACACCGCTCCTTTCGATGCTCTCGTACAGGTTGTTGATGGCAAGGCGGAAATCGACATAGCAGGAAAAAAGCACATGCTCGGAAAAGGAGATTCAATCATCATGCCGGCCAATATACCCCATGCACTAAAGGCAGTAGAACGGTACAAGATGGTTCTTACCATGATCAAGGAGCCAAAATAATCAGGACCGGGCGATAACCTGTTCCTGATTGCCGGTACCGGATGATACTGAAACCGGGCACTACATTATTGCAACTGATCAGCTGCACCCCATTGTCACAGACCGGAAGAGACAATGGGGGGGCTGCCATTTAATTCCGGCACAAGTCCGATTTCTAACCCAAATATGACAATATGCCTAAGATGACCAACTTAAAAAATGCGCCTCCGGTGCCGTTCGACATCGATGGGAAGGTAATGTACAATGACCCGTCAACTGAAATAATCCACCTGACACTGGCCCCGGGCGAAAAACTTGACCTGCATGACAACCCCAACGACGTAATTTTTTATATGCTTGAAGGTTCGGCATTTCTTATACTCGGGGATAAAGAAACCGAAATAACAGCCGATACCTGCTTCAGACTGAAGAAAAGGGTACTGAGGGGCTGGATTAACAGAGACACGACACAGGCCCGGCTTCTTGTCATCAAGCAGCTCTGATGCTTTTAATTACAGCGATCATCCTTGTGAACCACCCATTAGCTAAAGACTAATGGGCTTCGTACTTTACAGTTTTGTGCTTCTTTTGATCAAATTGCATATGATCAGGGAGGGTACCTGACTTCCATGGTATTGGATTAATTTTAAATAAGCTGCAAAAACTAATAAAACTATCGGTTTCTGTTGATTTGAGATGGTTTTTTTAATACTTTTGGTTATAAACAGTTATTCGGTACTGCTTGGCCGGATTGCAAGGAAAGCGAAAATGGAGGCACTTATGGCCTTCAGCATACCCAAAAGTGCCGATACTTCATAAACAAAGCAGCTATGATAAAACGGCTGATACTGTTCCTTGAACCTCCTCCCGGATGGAAGCCCGCCGTTGTTATCCTCCTGGGGGTCTTTACAGGTATTGCCCTTCTTGTCTTTCATGCCTCCGAAGCACAATCCTACATTTCCGATGAGCCGGAAACGTGCATTAACTGCCATGTTATGTACCCGCAGTATGCATCGTGGGCAAAAAGCAGCCACCGTGAGACGGCAACATGTGCTGAATGCCATGTTCCCCAGGATAATATTTTCAGCAAGTACTACGTGAAAGGGACTGACGGGCTGAGGCATGCCTATGTGTTTACAGCCAGGGCAGAGCCCCAGACAATCGAAATAAAACAGAGGGGGATAAACGTGGTTCAGGATAACTGCATCAGGTGCCACCAGGACCTGGTGGAAATGACAAGAATCGTGGAGGTAACCGGGAGGAACCACCTTGAAGGCGAGGGCCACAGGTGCTGGGACTGCCACCGGGATGTACCGCACGGTACGGTAAGAAGTCTTTCGTCAGCACCTTATTCCCTGGTTCCCAGGCTACCTTCTCTCATGCCGCAGTGGCTGAGGGATTTCCTGGGAGGAGAAGGGGAGTGACCGGGAGCTTTTTATACCCGCAGGTAGTGTGATCTTAGAGATATAATTTGCTTATAAAAAAGAACAGAGACAGGATATTTCAGAACAATAAACCGGAAACCCTATGGCAACCATTAAAGAACTCTCCGAAAAGAAGCCCTGGCTTAACTGGGTACTCTTCTTCGGCACAGTCGTGATAGTATTCCTTATCGGCCTCTTCGCTGCTTCTATAGTGGAAAGGAGAAGCGAGGCACAGCTTTACTTCCAGATGGTACAGCCGATACCGGAATGGGAACCCAGACTCGAGGTCTGGGGGCAGAATTTCCCGCGCCAGTACGAATCTTATATGATGACGCAGGACACAACCTTTGAAAGCAGGTATTATGGTTCGGTAATGATCGATTACCTTGAGAAATACCCGGAACTGGTTATCATGTGGGCGGGTTATGCTTTTGCAAGGGACTATAACCAGGGACGGGGCCACTATTACTCGGTTACCGATGTGCATAACACTTTGCGTACCGTGCAACCGCAGCCCGCCACCTGCTGGACATGTAAAAGCACCGACGTGCCAAGGGTAATGAACGAGATTGGGGTTGCCGAGTTCTACAGCCACTCGTGGAGAGAGATGGGCAGCGAAATTGTAAACCCCATCGGATGCCAGGATTGCCACGACCCGGAGACAATGAACCTGAGGATAACCAGGCCCGCCCTTGCCGAAGCTTTCGAAAGGCAGGGAAGGAACATCGAAAATGCTACCCACCAGGAGATGAGGTCGCTTGTCTGCGCCCAGTGCCATGTTGAATATTATTTCAGGGGTGAGAAAAACTACCTTACTTTCCCGTGGGACAGGGGCTTTAGTGCCGACGATATGGAGGAGTATTTTGACTATCATGAGTTTACAGACTGGGTACACGGACTGAGCAGGGCCCCCATGCTAAAGGCACAGCACCCCGATTACGAGCTTTATAAAACGGGTATTCATGCTGAAAGAGGTGTTTCATGTGCAGATTGCCATATGCCTTATCAGAGGGAAGGAGGCCTTAAGTTTACGAACCATCACCTGCAAAGCCCCCTGAACAATATAGCGGGGTCGTGCCAGGTATGTCACAGGGAAAGCGAGGAGACCCTCAGGCAGAATGTATATGACCGTCAATCCCGCATCAGCGAGCTCAGGGGTATAACAGAACAGAACCTGGCCCGTACCCACCTGGAGGCAAAAGCAGCCTGGGATGCAGGAGCTACCGAGGAGGAGATGGAGGAGGTACTCCAGCTTATCAGGCATGCACAATGGCGGTGGGACTGGGTGGCAGCGGCAAACAGTATGGGCTTCCACTCACCAAATGAGGCTCTGCGGGTCCTTGGCACCTCGATCCAGAAGTCGCAGGAAGCACGCGTACACCTGGCAAGGATATTCAGCAGATATGGCATTGAACAGCCGTTACAGCTTCCGGATTTCTCAACCAGGGAGAAGGCACAGGAGATAGTAGGACTTGATATGGATGAGATCAGGGCACAAAAGGCCGATTTCAAAGAGAATGTCCTGCCCGACTGGCTTGAGGAGGCCAGGCGAAGGGAGGCTGCATATGACCGGCCATAGGCCACGGGCCATTTACGGAAGTGCATCCTGTTACGGTCTGCCCGGAAATTATTGCAACGGCCTGATTTTATCAACACCACGGGACAAAATCGCGGGGCATCACTGTTGATAAGTTTAATGCTTCGAAAAACCCGAATCCTGCGAAATAATTTCACAAAGTTCCAAAAATTGTTTTTATTCATCCCCGGTTGTTCAGTCGATCTTATAGCCCGTGAAGCCGGTCAGCAATCATGTTATTGCCGGCTTTGCACGAAAGGTACGTGTGCAAAAATAATCACGGTGCGCAGCAAAAACCGGGTTTTCCTGCTACCGCATCCGGGGGTGGATAGTCCGGTTTAAGCGGATTTTTTATTTAACCTTACCGGGGTATAGCGATGTTAGAATTGAATAAAAGCAATCTGAAAACATTGCTGCTGATGGCGGCAATCTTTCTTGCATTCCCGGCCACGGCAGTTTTCCTTGCACCGGCCTTTCAGAAAGGGTCATTCATTATCCAGGCAGCGGGGGTATTATCACTGGTTATACTGTCAGTTGTGGTATCATACATTTTTCTGCGGCACAGTAACAAGCCCGGCAAGCCTGAATACAATACAGTAAAAGAAGACGGCGGTAAACCAGGCGACTTTATCGATGATATGCCCCTGGGTGTGTTTATCAGGAACAGCGACAGCAGGACCGTGTACATTAATAAGCATATGGACAGGGTGTTCGGGAAATCCAATTTGCTTGGTAAAACACCATACAATATCTACGATAAGGAAACTGCTGACCGCATGGCCGAAGAGGACAAAAGGGTACTTGCCGGTGAAAGCATAATGGTTGAAGAGATGCTGACCGACAAAAACGGAAGGGAAAGGGTATATACAACTCATAAATTCTGCATTTACGATGAAAGAGGGAACAGGCAGATAGGTGGGGTATCGGTTGATATTACCCGGCGCAGGGAGGCGGAATACAGGCTGAGGATCCTTTCAAGGGCAATAAGGAACTCGCCTGTGACAGTAGTAATTACCGACCCGGACGGAAACATCGAATATGTGAACCCGGCCTTCGTAAGTTCGACCGGCTACTCCTTTGCAGAGGTAATGGGTGAGAACATGAGAATCCTGAGTTCAGGGAAACACGAACCTTCCTTTTTCAGGGAGATGTGGACCAGGATTAGGAACGGAGGTGAATGGCAGGGGGAGATACTGAACAAAAAAAAGGACGGCACCCTGTTCTGGGAAATGGCCAGCATATCGGCCGTTACCAACAGGAAAGGAGAGATAACTCACTTTGTGGCCATAAAGGATGATATAAGCAGGCGAAAACAAATGGAAGATGCCCTGTTCAGGGCAAAAGAAAAAGCAGAGGAGAGTGATAAGCTGAAATCGGCATTCCTTGCCAACATGTCGCATGAGATACGCACGCCTATGAACGCGATTGTGGGACTGTCGGGTTTACTGGGTGACCCGGTAACATCATTGAACGACAGGGTCATGTTCTCACAGCTTATAAGGGAAAACTCCAATGTGCTGCTGCAGCTTATTGACGACATTGTAGATATTTCAAAAATAGAGGCCGGACAGATCAGCCTGAGGCCGGATGCCTGCAATCTGACTGCACTGATGAATGAAATATATGAATCATTCATGCTTCAGGTAAGGGAAAAAAAGAATGATATAGAGTTTGTGCTGAACAAAAATAACGAATGCGCTCAGCTCTATACGATAACCGACCAGCAGAGGTTGAGGCAGATAATTACCAACCTGCTTAGCAACGCGCTCAAGTTTACCGAAAAAGGCAAAGTCGAGTTTGGGTGCAGCCTTAGAGACGGGAACTCAATCCTGTTCTTCGTGAAAGACACGGGCCCCGGGATCCCTGCCGACAAGCTCAACCTTATATTCGACCGTTTCAGCCAGCTTGAAGCCGCAGCTCCGGGCCAGCATAAGGGGGCGGGACTGGGTTTATCAATATCAAAGAGCCTCGCCGAACTCCTGGGGGGGTCAATATGGGCAGAATCAAGGGAGGGCAGCGGCTCCTGCTTTTACCTGTCGATTCCCTGGCACCCGGTGATGGATACCCCGGTTACTGAGGAGCCACAACCCGGATTTATAAGCTATCCCCGACTTTCAGGCCAGACTGTACTGGTGGTGGAGGACCTTGAGGTTAATTATAACCTGATGGAAGCTATGTTAAAAAGGACAGGGGCAACTATCCTATGGGGACGGACCGGTAAGGAGGCTCTTGATATCCTGGCAGAAAACCGGGTATTGTCACTGGTGCTTCTGGATCTTAACATGCCCGACATCAACGGGATAGAAATCCTTAAAAAGATTAAAAAAGAGAGGGGTGACCTGCCTGTAATCATACAGACTGCATATGCCATGAACGGCGAAAAAGAACGTTGCAGGATGGCGGGGTGCGATTACTATATTACAAAACCTATCCAGCTGGAACAATTACTTGCTGCAATCCAGAATTGCATGCTTCAGGAAACATAATGGCCTGCTGTTCCGTATACGTAAATTAGTTTTTCATATCTTTATCTCTTTATTATATAACCTCAAACAAAATAACAATGTCAAATTTCATGAGGAATCTCAAGTTCGGGCTCAGGTCCAGGCTGGGTTTTTTGCCCGGAACATCCAGGATTGAAGCCCGGGACATGGCTCTGAGAAAAGAGTATGAGGAGTTTCTTGATTATGAAGAATCAAAAGAACCGCAGAGATTTGCAGAACTGGAGGAGACTGTTACTTCACAGGATTTCCGCGACCAGAAAAAATTTATCAGGAAACAGCGGTTCAAAGGATCAGAGGCCCATGAGAAATTCATGGAATACAATTCCATGAAAAAATCTCCCGAATTCAAGGGGTTTTTCAGGTTCGTAACCTCAAAATATTTTCCGGATTTCCAGAAATTCGACAATTCGCCCGAAATAAGCAAAATAGAGGCAAACAGGGCAGAAGAACAGGATGAGATAGCCAGCCTGAAAAAATCGCCGGGCATTAAAGCATATTATAAACTTGCAGGTTCAAAGGACCTGAAGTATTTCAGGAAACTTGACGGATCGCAGGAACTTGAAAGGTTCAGGGAACTTGAGAATTATGTTGCTTCAGATGAGTTCAGAAAGGCGAAGGAATACCTTACATCGCGCGACAAGTACACAGGTACTCCCGAGCATGAGCAGGAGCAGGAATACCTTGCGCTGAAAAAATCCAAAAAGCTCAACTGGTACCTGAAACTGAAGGATTCGGGCAAGTTTGATGAACTCAAAAAATGGAAACTTGAATTCGCCGACGATTTTAAATCCGACCGGCTGGACAGTAAAAAATGGCTTACATCATTTTACTGGGGGAAAAAGCTGCTGAAAGAGAGCTATTCAATGGCCTCGGACCTCCATTTTTACAACGACGGGAAAAACCTCGAGGTAGTGGGCAATATTCTTAAACTTAATACCAGGAAAGAAAAAGTAACAGGCCAGGCCTGGGATCCTTCGCTTGGTTTTTTCCCGAAAGATTTTGAATTCACTTCGGCGCTTATCAATACCGGTGATAGCTTCAGGCAAAAGTACGGCGCCTTCGAGGCAAAGGTCAGGATGCACCGTGCACCTTCGGTATATCATGCTTTCTGGATGCTTTCTGAAAAGATGGTGCCACACATAGATGTTTTCCGCTTTTCGGGTAATAAGAGAAAACAGGTCGAATTCAACAACTACTATGGCACAGACGGTAGTCCCCTCGAGGTTCAGAAGAGATCGGAGAGTATTGGCGGTATTGATTTCTCGAAGGGGTTTTTCATATACAGGCTTGAGTGGTATCCCGATATGCTGGTCTGGAAAATCAACAACACGGTAGTTAACAGGACCAGGCAGGGAGTACCCCAGGAGCCTATGTATATCCTTTTCAGCTCCGGCGTAGATGATAATACGGGTAACGGATTGCCGACCTCCATGGATATCGACTGGGTAAGGGGCTTCAGCCTCGCCGGAGAGCCGGCCGGCTGATTATATCCGGCTGCGGAAGGTTTAAAACCAGCCCGGAAGGTTCAGCATAACCTCCGGGCTCTGTTTTTTGGTATATGTAATTGCGGCCATGGCCATCCCCGAAAGGGGTATAATGGCATTACAGATGAATTGTCTCTCCAACCCCGATGGGCAGGTTAAGCCCGTACCAGAGGAAGAGCAGCACGACCCACATCAAAAAGAGGATTACCGCATAGGCTACCAGCAGCGATACAATGGTGCCGATGCCGATACGGTTGTTGTATTTATGTATCCAGCCGAGCAACAGCGGGAAATAAACGTACAGGGGGGTGACGCAGTTTGTTATCGAATCGCCTACCCGGTACATGAGCTGTACGAAAGCGGGGCTGTAGCCGAGCTGGGCCAGCATCGGGATGAAGATCGGGGCAAAAATCGCCCATTTGGCCGATCCGCTGCCAAGGAAGATGTTAAGTACCGCTACCAGTATCATGAACAGGGTGAACATCACCGGGCCCGTAAGTCCGGTACTCTGCAGAAACTCCGCTCCCGTGATGGCCAGTATGGTGTCGAGGTTCGACCAGTTGAAAAGGTTGATGAACTGCGCTACAACCAGCATAAGCACAATATATCCCGACAGCTCCTTCATGCCGTGCTCCATCTGTTTAAGTACATCGTTGGGCTTTTTTATAGCGCCGGTAGTCTTGCCGTAAAAATAGCCGGGAATGGCAAAGAAGAAGAACAAAACCGGAATCAGTCCCCGCAAAAACGGCGACGGAACCAGTCCCCCTGTCACCTGGTTTCGGAGTGGCGCGTTTTCGGGCACCACAAGTGCCAGGATCAGTATGATGTAGAAAAGAAGGGATATGCCTGCACGCTTCAGGCCTTTTCGCTCCAGCGGTGTAAGGGTTGCCCTTTCGGTTGTTATTGTTGTATCGGCAGAATATTCAAAGCGGCTGCATGAGGGTATGGTGTATCTCCTGGCTATGAAAGCGCCTCCCACACCCAGAAAAATAGTCGATACTATCATAAAGTACCAGTTTGCAGTGGCGCTTACCTCCTCTCCCCCGGGCATCTGTGAGGTTATTTCGGAGCTTATGCCCGCAAGCAGCACATCTGTCCCCGCAATAAAGAAATTGGCTGTAAATCCCGCTGTGGCACCGGCATAACCCGCTATCAGACCTGCGATCGGGCTAAGCCCCATTTGCGTGAAGATAAGCGCGGCAATGGGAGGCACAATGACAATGCCGGCATCGGAGCCGATGTTTCCGCATGCACCGATAATAAAAATAACCGGCAGAACGACCTGTCTGGGCACCGAAAAAGCGACTGTGCGCAGCGCTACCGCCAGCAATCCGCTCCTCTCAGCCACCGACACCCCCATGAGCATCACCAGAACAAGTCCGAATGGCGCAAAATGGGCAAAATTGGTTACCATCTCTTCGACAAACCTCCTCAGGCCCTCTCCTGAAATAAGGTTTTGCGCCTCAACGGTTGCCCCTGTTGCGGGGTCGATCGCGCTAACCCCAAGTAGTGAGGTGACACCACTCAGCACAACAATGAAAATACATATCCACAGGAATATCCAGAAAGGGTGGGGCAGCTTGTTGCCCATCACCTCGATCCAGCGGAGAACCCCTTTTGACCCCGATTCTACACCGGCATCGTTGCCGTTTTGTTTTTTGGAAGCATGGCCGGTTTTTCCGGACGGATCAACTTCTGAAGGGTTGTTGCCGGCAGGGGTGTTTTTCCCGCTATTGAGCGGGGACTTATTGCCGTGATCTTTTTCATTGTCTTTCTTGTGGTCGTTGTCTGCCATATCAGAGTTAAGTTAATGCTGTTTTTATACTTGATCTGCTTACTCCAATTTATATTTGTTGATCCAGCATACAACCCGCAGGGTCAGATATGATTAAGCGAGGGGATGCTGACGGTAAATACTGTACCGGTATCCCTGCCTGACACAAAACTGACCTTACCTCCCAGGTAACTCTCTGTAAGAAGCCTTATGCTGTAAGTACCCCAACCCCTTCCCGGGCCCTTGGTTGAGAAGGAACGCTGAAACAGCTGAAGCTGCACCTCTTCGGGTATGAGCGGCAGGCTTTTCACCTTAATGTTAATACCCCCCGGGGTATTGCCGGGCTCAGCGGTTATCGTAACCTCTTCGTTATTGCTGCTGGCTTCAAGGGCATTCTTTAAGGCATTGATTACTACACGCCTTAGCAGGGCCTCGTCGGTATTTATGACAAGGCCCGTTCCCTTATAGTGTACCTTCCTGTCCTGAAAAAACCGGGTCTTCAGCATGGAGTTTATAACACTTCGTATTAGCGGGTCTATGCTAACCTTTGCAACATTGACCGAAAGCCGGCGACTCTCCGCCTCGGTAATAAGCCTGTAAGAGTGAACCTCATCGGTAAGGCGGGTTGAAAGATCGTTAACAACCGTCTTTATATCTTCGGCCGGCAGGTCGTCTATGAGTTCATTGAGACCGTTTAGCGATGTTATGGAGTTATTGATGTCGTGCAGGAATATATTCTCAAGCATTTGCCTGGTCTTGAAATCGCTGATATCCTGCATATAGGCGAAAACATAATCTCTTCCTTTGTGGGTAAACGGCCTGGTATGCACCCTGAAGGTCATCGTCTCTCCCTTTTCGAGCGTTATATTGCATTCGCCGGTTGCACTTTTCCCTCCCTCGCTTTTACCAAGAGCAGTGGCGAACCCGCAAACCCTGCAGAATTCGGTACTGCCGCATCCATATTCAGAATTAACTGCATGGACACATAACATGCACTCGCCGGGCCTCTTTTCGCTGCTGACCGTTGTGCCGGATTTTCCGATGGCCCACGAGAACTTCTTGTTCATATAGACAATCTGCCTGTTGCTGTTCAGTATTATTATCATGTTGGGGATTTCACCCAGCAGGCTGCTGAAGTTGAAGTCGGAAAGTATATCCCTTGACTGCTCCCCGATATTATCGGCCGAATCACGAAACCTGTAGTCAAACATAGAGGTTGTTTGAGAGGATTGTGCTGCGAAGGTAGAAAAAAAAACAGGTAATTGGGATGTATTAATGCAAGTTATTTAAGCCCCTCACCATAACTTTCGATATAACTTTCGATAAAACGTGAAACTCCTTCGACAAGCTCCTGCTTGCCCGGAATCTCCTCAACCCCCTCCTCCTCTTTGTATATCCTGAAACCGCGGGCAAGGTAATTACCAAGAGCCGCTTCGGCGTCATTTGTGCAGGTATGGAGCCATACCCTACCTGCACCCTTTTCCCGGGCGCTGTTTACTGCATGTGAAAGCACCATCCCTCCAAGGCCGCTTCCCATATACCGGGGGAACAGCCCCATAAATTTGATCTCGGCAGAAGAGCCGGCCGTAAGATCAAGCTCATAGTAACCTACAAGGTTTTTTCCGTGGAAACACAGAAAGGTGCCTATTTTATTGCCGGCAAAGTACTTTTCCCATTCCCCGGTCGTCCACCCCAGCCTGCTGTACCACCGCCAGGGCAGCCCTATACCCGCAAATAATATGAAGTTTATGTAGGCATCATTGGCTACTTCGCGTACCCCGATCTTCTGGAGAAATCCTTCACTGGGCCGGAAAATGTCATTTTCGGTTAATTCAAGGTATGTTGTAATTACTTTTTGAGGCATGATGTATGATTTTTCAATTTCGTACTATCCTGCTTCTGGTGTTATAGGTTACTTCGATGTCGCCCACCTTTTCGATGTGGTCGATCACCACTTCTGCCGTGATAACACCCATTCCCGTACCCTGGTCTTCCCTCTCGAAATCGAAGGCGCTGGCCATATATGATGGCATAGCCACACTATATTTCCGGTCATCTGAAAGTTCCTGGCTGGCGAGATCGAAGATCTTCACATCATTCAGGTTGCTGTCTTCATTCAGATGTACTTCGATGGTGCCTCCGGAAATCTGGACCGAGGGAGTGTTACGCGACGACAGGCTGTTGCCAATGAGCCTCTTAAGCTCCCGGTAGCTCAGGTTCATGCTGACCAGCTCATTCCCGAAAGGATCCATCCGGAAGATGTCGCTCACGCTTATATCCCCTTCCATGCTGTTTACCCTTATACCGCCGTAATTGTGGAAGGCGAAGTCAAAATCGCCGTATTCCCGGTATGTATCAGTTACAAAGATGCCTATTTCATCCTTGTTGCGGAGGGGCCTTACCAGCCGGCCGATAATCCTGTTCAATACGGGATTTTCATTGTAATAATCAACCAGGGCGGCAATTTCATTATCGGAACCCTGAATATCGGATGTCCGTATCATTTCTGCACTCTTTTCCTCAAGCCTCCTTCCCCTGAACACAAGTGTCACTTTCCCGATATAGTGCATATTTGACCCCGCCTGGGTAACAAGCACCCCGTTATACTCTTCGGGTTCGAGAGTGAGAGTATGACTGTGGCCGCCGATTATCACATCAAACCAGGGGTACCGGGCAGCCATTACTGTATCTGACACAAACCCATGATGTGTTAGTCCGATCACCGCATCAGCCTTTGCTGTAAGGAATTCATACTCGCCAGCAGTCTCAACCGGGGGGAAAAACTCTATGCCGGCCATATTGTCGGGGTGAGCAGAAGGAATTCCCTGGTTATTAAGCTGAACGAGTCCGAGGAACGCGATCCTTTGCCTTCCCGCCCTGAGTATGGTGTAGGCATCAGGCTGCGCGAGAACTGATCCGGCTGTGTTAAGGTTTGCCAGGATAAAAGGGAAGTCAGCCTGCTGCATCCTGTCGGCCAGCACCTCAAGTCCGTAATCAAACTCGTGGTTCCCTATGGTGTTAACGTTATAGCCCACCCGGTTCATCAGGTCTATCTTTGGATATCCCCTTGGCTCATAAAAATCCACCACCGGATTGCCGGAAAATATGTCGCCTGCACTTACAAGAAATACATGCTCTTCTCTCTCTCTTTCATTATTCACAAGCCATGCCAGCGCCGGGTAGTTGTCAAGCTGCGAATGGCTGTCGTTGGTATGGAAAATAATCACCCGTGTTTCCTGCTCTTCACAGGCGGAAAAAATAAAGATTCCTGCTATGAGAAGCAGGATGATCTTCCTGTATATATTCACGTTCATTTTCAAAGTTATAATGCGGGTTACAGTCCTGTCTGATTTTCACATTCATATGCCTGCATCCACGTAGATGTGGTCATCGGCCGAAAGGCTGCCGTCGGTCATCACCCTGTTACCATGGTTGTCGCTTACGATCAGGCCGGCGATCCGGCCGGATGTTTTTATTTCTTTTTTTAACACCGCAGTGAAATATTTGTTCAGGGCATCCTTGACAGTTGCCCCTTCGAAAAGCTCGAGGCAGGTATCGTTGACAAACACCTTCATTGCAATGTGTTCACCTTTTAATTTAACGCCGTACGTATTTCTCAAAATTATAATTGCCGGGAAGCACCCAGTTTTCATCAACCGGCCATTTCTGTATCAGGGTATCGTTCCGGATCTCTAATATCATCCTTACCGATTCGCCCTGATAAACTTCATCGTAATGGAATGTAACATGCTCCACGTAGCGGTTACCATTCAGCTCATAGGTTCCCCATCCATACCTGTCTTCAATGTCAGAT
>SLRB01000317.1 GCA_007131165.1 Bacteroidales bacterium
ATTACAATGGAAAACGCCAGTATCTCATCCGATGATTTCAATATGGGGTCAGAATCATTTAACGCAGATAACAGCAACATCCTGTTGCAGATGCCCGACAGGCCCGTAATACTGTCTGCCAGCGGTATCAGCAGCAATATTGATATCAGCACACGCAGGGGAGCTTTCCATCACGCCGGGGATGCCGAAGAAGTCCGGTTGCCCCTTAGCGGCTATATTTCAAATCCCAATTCAGTGGAATGGAATATGGACGAACAAAGGCTTGTACTGGCTTCAGAAGCGGTATGCCCCCACTCAGGGCGCCGGGGGGCAAAGTATATATCTACGGGACGCGGACAAGATTCTCTTTATTTCATTTCTCCTTATGCAGTACTCGATTACAGCCGCGAACTTCTCAGCGCCGAGGGAGTTGAATATATAGAGGTGGCTGACGCAACTGTTCACCCCGGGGATGAAACTGTTGTAATTGCTGAAGGATCAGACATACTGCCGCTTCAGGGAGCAAACTTAATCACCGGCAGCGGTGAAATACACCATGAAATATATGATGCTAATATCACTATTGAAAGCAGATACAGTTACACCGGGTCGGGTTTTTACGATTACCACGATGAGCAGGACAGGATAAGTCAGATCGGTTTTGGTGACATATCGGTAAACGCCGATACAATTACAGTTGCTTCCGGAGAAATACCCCTTGAAGATAACTTTATGCTGAGCCCACGGTTTTCATTCAAAGGGACGGCAGAACTTGAGGCTAACCGGCAACTTCTCAGCTTCAGCGGCATGACCGGTATAATGCACGAATGTAAACGATTGAATGACCAATGGATTGCATTCAACACAACAATCGACCCCCTCGATGTTTTGATCCCCGTACCTGAACAACCACTGTCAGAGGAGAATGAAAGAATATATTCAGGAATTTTCATTGCTACCGATTCGGTACATATCTACCCCGCATTCTTTTCCCACAGGAGAAACTGGGCTGATGAGTTTATAATTACGGCAAACGGTTATATGAAATATGATAACCTGGCAGGAGAATACCGGATCACAACACTGGAGAGACACCGTGATCCGGGTGTTACTGAAAATATTCTTAAACTCGACCCTGAAATGTGTATTATCAGTGGCGAAGGGCCTCTGGAGCTTGGAGTGGATCTTGGACAGGTACGAATAAACGGACTGGGGCGTGCCCGGAATGAAGTGGAAGAAAATGAAACCACACTGGAAGGAGTTGTTATGATCGATTTTTTCCTCTCAGACGAGGCATTGTCGCACATAAGCGCTGCAGCAGACAGCCTGACCGGAGAACCTGTGGATTCATCATCCTGGTATTATGAACGCGGACTGGATTGGATACTGGGTAAAGAAAAAGCAGAATTATATAAGAACCAGGAAGCGGACGATGGCAATACATCCGGTCTTCCTGCTGAGCTTGAAAGAACATTTGTGCTTTCCGATATTAAACTGGTCTGGAACAAGGAAAGCAGATCGTACCGCTCACATGGCCCTATAGCTATTGCTTCCATTGGAGATACACCGGTTAATAAGAGATTTACAGGATACCTGGAGGTAACAAAACGCCGGTCGGGCGATTTCGCGGACTTATACATTGAACTTGATGAGAATACCTGGTATTATTTTGGCTATACCCGGGGAACAATGCAGACATACTCCTCCGACAGGGAGTATTTGAGAATTATTGAAGAGACCCCTTTAAGGCACAGAAGGATGAATGTTCCCCTCCGGGAGACGAGATATGTATACATGCTTGCCACTGATACCAAAATGGAGCAATTTTTCAGGGTATACCGTCAACATCTCGAGGGCCGCACACTGGTAGTTCCCGGCGATGAGGATGATGAAGGAAACGAGGGGGCTGATCAGGAGCTTAACTGAATATTGCCTACCTGGTCCTTTCCAGCTCAGCGACCTCCAGATCCTTTACCCTGCCGTTATCTATAACAAAACGGACTGCGGTCTGAACCGAATGAATTCCTTGCCTGCCGGCTGCTCCGGGGTTGATATGCAGCAATCCCAGGTTACTGTCATTAACTACCTTCAGAATATGCGAATGACCGCATATAAAAAGACCTGGTGGGCTGTCAAATATCGCGGGTATTACCGATCTGTCATACTTGCCGGGATATCCGCCGATGTGAGTGATCCACACGTCAATTCCGCCAACTTCAAACCTCTGGTTCTCAGGATATATTTTTCGAATACCATAACCGTCAATATTCCCGTGAACAGCCCTGATGGGTTTAAAAGAGGAAAGCTTACGGGCAACTTCAACAGTGCCAATGTCACCGGCATGCCATATCTCATCGCAGTATTGAATAAAGCCTTTTAACCGGTCATCGAAAAAGCCATGTGTATCAGACAAACATGCTATTTTTATGCTCATCACATTACCTGTTGTTCAATAAAACCTTAATTTTAAGGGCGGGAACCTTGTACCGTTCCCGTTTTAACCAAAACCCAAGTATAATGAATTTGTTCTATTCTCCTAATGCAAAAGAAGGCAAACTTATTCTTGGCCCTGTTGAATCAGCCCACTGTACCAGGGTTCTGCGGCTGGTCAAGGGCGATACCATAAATATAACCAATGGTGCAGGAAAATTAATGAAGGCGCGAATCATCAAACCAGACCATAAAGCCTGCGTTGCCGAAGTTTTTGAAAGCAGGGATGTTCAGCCCGACAGGAGCTTCTCCCTGCAAATAGCCATTGCTCCCACGAAAAACAGCGACAGGTTTGAATGGTTCCTTGAAAAATCTACAGAAATTGGAATAGACAAGATTGTACCACTGCTGTGCAGGAATTCCGAACGCCGTAATATAAAGCATGAGAGGCTGATGAAGGTTATTATTGCTGCAATGAAACAATCACTGACTGCATGGCTGCCCGATATTGAACCCCTTACCCGTTTTGATGAGCTTGTTTCCAGACCCTTCGGCGGGACTAAACTTATAGCTACCGGCAGTGCAGACCCTCTGAATAATGCCGGAAAGCTCTACAGCCGGGGAAGCGATGTACTTGTGCTGATAGGTCCTGAAGGAGACTTCAGTGATACAGAAATGAACCTTGCACTGGTAAACGGCTTCATGCCGGTAAGTCTCTCCAAAAACCGGTTACGGACTGAAACGGCCGGTGTGGTAGCCTGCCATTCGGTAAACTTCCTTAATGCACCTGGTTAATGTGATTTCCCGTCCTTTCTGATCTGGTTTCCTGCATATTCAACCAGTTTACTTACTACTGAGCTACGGACATCAAACTTCTGACGGTCAAGGTAAGAAAGCACATCATTATATCCGCTCAAACTATACAGTACATCCAAATCGATATATTCCGGATGATGACTTTCAAAATCATCCAGTTTAAAAACGTAATGGTAGTTATGTTTCATAGGCAATTTAATGATTTAACAACTTTTAACACCGCTTATGCACAAAAAACGAAAGTTGGAGGAATTTAGTATTACAAATTCCCCCAACTTTCGAGTTAATTTTCCACGTTAATCAACTAACAGCTGTTATTCAGCTCAATGTGAGACTTATGTTTTTCTGTGTAATAAGTTTCCTTAAGTTGATTAGTGCATACCGCATCCTGCCAAGAGCGGTATTAATACTTACGTCTGTCTGCTCTGCAATTTCCTTGAAACTCATTCCACCATAATGCCTGAGCAGAATAACCTGCTTCTGTTCTTCGGGCAGCTCATCAATGAGCTGACGTACATCGTTTGTTATCTGATCCTTGATAAGAACATCTTCTATATTCTGATCGGACAGTTTCCTGGAATTGAAAATGTCTGCCTCATAATCATCATTTGAAAGGGTGTTAATCTGTTTCTCCTTCCTGAAATGGTCAATTATCAGATTATGCGCAATCCTTATTACCCAGGATGCAAACCGCCCGTTATCCTTGTACTTTCCGTCTACAAGAGACCTGATAACCTTGATGAACGTATCCTGGAAAATATCTTCGGCCAGCTGCTGGTTTTTCACAACCAGCAGGATATAGGTATAAACCTTTGTTTTATGCCTGTTGATAAGCTTTTCAATACCATCCTTGTCGCCCGAAAGAAACTGCTCTATGAGTTGCTGATCACTCAATTTGTTTGCGTCCACGTCTACCTCCTTTTTTATTTCCTGGTGTAAAAATCTCCCGATAGCAGCTTCTTTTTTAAAGGTTAAACATTACTACAATTATATAACTTTCAAAGTAATAAAAAAAATTCCGTTTCATAAATTATTTTAAAATAAAAAAGAAAACTGCTAACTTGCACCAGTATATTTACATAATTGTCCTGCCCGGTGGTTCTTGCCACCTTTTCAAACTTATCATTAGTTCGTATCTAATAGAAACAATAATTATGCCAGAAAATGATTCCGGAAACCGGAATGAGATCGTGATTAAGGGAGCCAGGGTTCACAACCTGAAAGACATCAGTTTGACAATTCCGCGTGATCAGTTTGTTGTTATTACCGGTTTGTCCGGTTCAGGGAAGTCATCTCTCGCTTTTGACACCCTTTATGCCGAGGGGCAGAGGCGGTACGTTGAGAGTCTGTCATCATATGCCAGGCAATTTCTGGGCAGGATAAACAAGCCCGAAGTCGATTTTATAAGAGGAATACCCCCTGCAATAGCTATAGAACAGAAGATTAATACATTAAATCCACGGTCAACTGTTGGAACCTCGACTGAGATCTATGACTACCTGAGGCTGCTTTACGCCCGTACAGGACGTACAATATCACCCGTCTCAGGCAAGGAGGTAACAAAGCATACTGTAACCGATGTGGTAAACCATATACTATCGCTTGAAGAAAACACCACGGTACTTATCCTTGCCCCTGTTAAAGTAACCGACAGGAAGATGCTTGAAAGAAACCTCAGGATAAGGCTGCAGCAGGGTATAACCAGGATCAACTATGATGGCCGGACTGAAAAGCTCCAGGATATTATTGAAAAATTTGAAAGCTTTGAATTACCTGACAACCTGTTTATTGTGATAGACCGGTTAAGGGTTGCATGGGACGGCGATACCCGTTCCAGAATTGCCGATTCGGTCGAAACCGCATTTTACGAGGGTAACGGAGAGTGCATTCTTCACACCGGCGAAGGCCCTGAGAAAAAATCAACATCATTCTCAACCCGTTTCGAGATAGACGGTATCACTTTTGAAGAACCGTCAGAACATATGTTCAGCTTCAATAACCCCCTGGGAGCCTGCCCGCTTTGCGAAGGCTACGGAAAAATAATCGGAATTGACGAAGATCTTGTCGTTCCGGATAAAAGCCTCTCTGTTTACAACGATGCAATTGCATGCTGGAGAGGAGAAAAGATGAAAAAATGGAAAGAGAGACTTGTCTACAATGCATCGAAATTCAACTTTCCCGTACATAAGCCCTGGTATGAGCTGAGTGATGAAATGCGCGAACTTGTGTGGACAGGGAACAGGTATTTTTACGGGCTTAACAGGTTTTTCAGGCATATTGAGAAAAAGAGCTACAAGATCCAGTACAGGGTTATGTTGTCAAGATACAGGGGGCGTACCACATGCAATGAATGCGGCGGCGCAAGGCTCAGGAAGGAAGCATCGTGGGTAAAAGTGGGAGGCATGAGCATAACCGGACTGGTTCAGATGCCGGTAACAAGGCTTGCATCTTTTTTTGAAGATCTTACCCTTGAGAAACATGAAGCTGATATTGCCGGAAGGATAATAACAGAACTTAAGAACCGGACCGGTTTCTTAAAGGAGGTTGGACTGGGGTACCTGACACTGAACCGGCTGTCCTCCACACTATCCGGGGGGGAATCCCAGCGTATCAGGCTCGCGGCTACACTCGGAAGCAGTCTCGTAGGATCCCTCTATATCCTGGACGAGCCGAGTATCGGACTTCACCCGCGCGATACCCATCTTCTCACTGGAGTATTAAGGCAACTGACCCGGTCGGGCAACACAGTTATTGTAGTTGAACATGATGAGGATATTATCAGGTCGTCCGACCGCATAATAGATATAGGTCCGGGTTCAGGTCATCTTGGCGGTGAGATTGTGTTCAACGGTTCTCATGACGAACTTTCAGGTAATAGTAAAAGCTTTACCGCGGGATATCTGAATGGCAGGATGAGGATCCCCCTGCCTGATACCAGGCAAAAATGGACAGATTATATAGAGATAACCGGTGCCTCTGAAAACAACCTCAAAAGAATTGATGTTAAGTTTCCCCTCAATATCCTTACAGTGGTTACCGGCGTAAGCGGTTCGGGAAAATCGTCACTGGTGCGCGGCATCCTGTATCCTGCGCTGAACAGGCTGCTTGACAAAGCCGGCATGAAGGCGGGACGGTTCGGTAAGCTTGCCGGTAATACCGGCCGGCTTGCGGGAGTGGAAATGATAGACCAAAACCCCATAGGCCGTTCTTCAAGATCAAACCCGGTTACCTATGTCAAGGCATGGGATGAAATACGTAAACTTTTTGCTTCCCAGGCAGCAGCAAAAATCAACGGTTTCGGGCCCGGCCACTTCTCATTCAATATTGACGGGGGAAGGTGCGAGGAGTGCCAGGGCGAAGGGATTATCAAGGTTGAAATGCAGTTTATGGCAGATGTAACTCTGATATGTGAAAGCTGCCAGGGCAAAAGATTCAAAGAAGATGTACTGGAGGTAAGGTACAGGGAGAAAAACATTTACGACATACTCGAACTGACAGTCGCAGAGGCAATGGAATTTTTCTCATCAGAGAATGGGGTTGTGGAACGCAGAGTAGCAGAAAAACTAAAGCCTCTTGAAGATGTGGGACTTGATTATGTGAAACTGGGCCAGTCGTCAGCCACATTGAGCGGTGGTGAAAGCCAGAGGGTAAAGCTGGCATCATTTCTTGGAAGGGAAAAGGAACGCCGGCCCCTGTTATTCATATTTGACGAGCCAACAACAGGCCTGCATTTTCACGATATTAAAAAGCTTCTGGGTGCCTTCAGCGCGCTGACCAAACGGGGAAACAGCCTTATTGTGGTAGAACATAACCCTGAGGTGATAAAGATGGCCGACTGGATTATTGACCTTGGCCCGGAGGGGGGTGACGAAGGGGGTTATATTGTGTTTGAAGGAACTCCTGAAGAGCTGGTGAAATGTAAGGCATCTTACACTGGTAAATTCCTGTTTAACAAGATTACCGAAAACAGTTCGGATTAGCTGGAAACCCCGACGGCTGATATATCTGTCTGCATAAAGTGTAGCTGGCAAATTGTTTTACAGTGTGTTACTAATTTAGGGCCCGGATAGTCTGCTTTTCAATCCCCTACCTTCCCGACAACCCGAAAAGTATCGCGACACAACCGCTTTCAGGTTCATAACCCTGATCAGGTGATGGTACCCTCACCCATATCATCAGCTGCTGTGATGATTCGAGCCTGAAATCCCATGTACTGATGTAATCATGTTCGCTGTTATCATAAAGAACATTACGCTGGATATCCATAACCCTGAATTCAATATCGGCCATAAGTTCGGATCCGCAAACGGCAATCCTGTAATCCTGACCGGCATAGAATGTTTTGTACAATTCGGCTTCCTCTCCTTCTGTAAGTATTGCTGCATGATAATTACCGTCATGAATATAATTCTCCAGGTCAAGTTTGCATATCCTCCTGGCGAAACCCTTGCATTGTGCGGCGGCTTGATCCGGCAATAGGGTGAACAATGCTGCAGCAAGAAAAAGAAATACCGGCAAACGCTTCATAAGTATATATTTAGGCTATATTAATGGTCTATGGAACAACGCCATAACAATATCTTTACTTTTAATCTTTTTCCCATTCGATCAGTCATCACCTGTGATAAGTTAATCTTTACGCATCAGGCATAAGGCAAGAATCTTCAGGGATCTGTCAAAAATATTGAAAATATTGTCATGCATTGTCCGTCATATAATTAATTTTCAAGAAACAATACTGTTGCGTATCTCATTAACCGTTGATTTTAAATCGCGGAAAACATCCCTCTCAATCCGGGCACTTGAAGATGACCTGAGTATCGTAACACCATCCTCGCCGCTCCGGTCAACCTCAATGGGAGACCGTTCTATTTCAATCTTCCGGTACAGGTCCTCAATTCTTCCCATCTCTCCCATCAGTTCTGCAACATCTTCATTTTGACTGTTTTGCTTTAAAAGAAGCATCACTATCTCAAGAGACAGCTTTTTGTCAATTATGATGTTAACCATACTGTGGTGCTCAAGTTCATCTTCATCAATCAGGTTAAGGGCCAGGTAGAGTCCCTCAAGCCAGCCTCCCGCCAACAGCATTGCCGCTACCGGTTCGCGGTTGCTTTCCTGAAGAAACGAACTTGAGTTCATAAATGTTTCGGAAACAATGTCGATCACAACTTCCCTGTTGCTGATATTTTCCTCAAGCCTTTCAAGAGTAAACCTGTCCACCGCATCAAGAATCCCGAGGTTATCTGCAAGCCGTTTTGCGGCATCCATATAATCAATACATATCTGGGCCTGGTCAAACAGGCTGGCGTAACTGAGATTTGTCGTGTAAATCCCCAGATTCAGGGCCATGCTGCGGTTTGTCAGATACCTTGAAACATTCTCAACAGGGTTCAGCAGATCTTCATCAAAGACTGCACCCGAAGTTTTAAGGATAATGGCCGTTTCGACGGGCGATGGCAGGGAATAGAAAACCTGCCTCACTTTGGAAAGATCTTCGGGGGAATCTTCCGGAAGGTCTATCACAAAATCCCTCTCCCTCTCCTGCCTGGAACAATTGCCGGTGCAGCCGGCAATTGCAAGGAACAGAAAAAGCAGCAAGGCAAGTGCAGCCATGGATCTTTTTGAAATTCTACGGATCATAAACAGCTGGTTTATAAATTATTACAATTATTCGGCGACCGACAGAAAGTAAAAATAACACTTTTTTACAATAAAAAAAAAGAGTTACAACGATGTACCATACATACAGCAACTAACCCGGTCGGTTTTATGTGCCTTCTGGATTAGGCAAAATGGCAAATAAGTATTTATTTTACAGCTGCACTTTTTAGTTAGGTTAACTATATTACTATTAAACAAGTTGAATATGAGAAATAACGATCAGCAAATGCAATACCTGATTAACCGGGCAAGGAAAAATATCAGGAAAATAATCATCCTGGCCATACTGCTGGTAATTGCCTTTACATCTGTCAAAACCGTCGGCCCGGAAGAGGAGGGTGTAGTTTTGATGGTTGGCAGGTACAACAGGACAGTGGGACCCGGACTCAATTTCATCCTCCCCCTGGGTATTGAAAAGATGTACAAGATACCCGTACAACGTCAGCTTAAACAGGAGTTCGGTTTCCGCACAGTCGAGGCCGGCACCCGGACACAATACAGAAAGGCCGGGTATGAAGACGAATCGATGATGCTCACCGGCGATCTCAACCTTGCCGATGTGGAGTGGGTGGTCCAGTACCGGATAGTTGATTCCTACAATTACCTTTTTCGTGTCAGGGATGCCGAAGATGCGCTTCATGACATGTCGGAGGCGGCAATGCGCAAGATTGTAGGCGACAGGACAGTAAACGAAGTGCTTACTGTAGGCCGGCAGGAGGTGGCAACGACGGTTGAAGTCCTTCTGCAAAGAATGTGTGATGAGTATGAAAACGGTATACGTATCGACCAGATAGTCCTCCAGGACGTTAACCCTCCTGAGCCGGTAAAGGCGTCATTCAATGAGGTAAATGAGGCACAGCAGGAACGTGAAACAATGATAAACAGGGCAGAATCGGAGTACAACAGGGTTATACCGAGGGCAAGGGGCGAAGCAGAAGAAACAATACAACGTGCCGAAGCCTACGCCCTTAACAGAGTGAACAGGAGTATAGGAGAAGCCAACCGCTTCAATGCCCTGTATGATGAATATATAAGGGCACCTGAAGTTACAAAAAAGCGGCTCTACCTGGAGACTATTGAAAAAATCATGGGAACAACCGGCACCAAAATATTCATGGATGAGAGTGGAGCAAATGTACTTCCTCTTTTAAATCTTCAACAGCAACAGCAAAAAGAACAATTACCATGAAAAAAAAGCAAATAATACTGGCAATACTGGCAATAGCCATACTTATACTGGGGTACCAGAGCATATTCATACTTGACGAAACCCAGCAGGCAATAGTGACCCAGTTCGGAAAGCCGGTGGGCGGCCCGCGCACCCAACCTGGCATAAACTTCAAGACACCATTCATACACAAGGTACAATACTTTGACAAAAGGTACCTGAAATGGGACGGCGATCCCAACCAGGTTCCCACACTTGACAAGAAATTCATCCATGTAGACACGTATGCGCGCTGGCAGATCACAGACCCCCTGCAGTTCTTTATAAGGCTCAGAGACGAAAGGTCCGGGCAGTCAAGGCTTGACGATATTCTTGACGGCGAAACCAGGAACGCGGTTGCAAGTCATGAACTGCTCGACCTTGTGCGGTCAACCAACCGGGAGCCGGAAATATACGAGGATTACCTGGAAGAACTGGAAACCCTTGAAGATATATCAGTAGGAAGAGAAAAGATTGAAGCTCTTATCCTTGAAAGGGCAAATAACAGAACCGCCGATCTCGGAATCAGGGTACTTGACTTCCGCTTCAAAAGAATGAACTACGTCGAAGAAGTCCGCAGAACAGTATTCGACAGGATGATAAGTGAGCGGGAGCGAATAGCTCAGCAGTTCAGGTCTGAAGGTGAAGGCGAAGCGAGAAGAATTGAAGGAAACAAGGAACGCGACCTTGCCGAGATACAGTCTGAAGCGTTCAGGGAAGCTGAATCTATAAGGGGCAGGGCCGATGCGGAAGCCACAAGCATTTATGCATCTGCCTATAACAGGAATAATGCCAGCAGAAACCTGTACTCATTTCTCCGGTCAATGGAAGCTTTGGAGAAATCTTTCGACGACAAGACCAGTATTATTTTATCGACCGACAGTGAACTGCTCAGGTATCTGAAAGAAATGGATTAGCGACATTCTCCAGCAGATTGCTGCCCAGCCCTGAAAAGAATGCCCGTAATTCCCCGAAAGGGTTACGGGCGTTTTTTAATGAATGCTTGAAAAATACTTCATGAACTGAGATCTCTCATAAACCGATGGGTCTGGTATTTTCCGGTAGTTCATCTTGCCGCGGAACTCATCGATAGAACCGAAGCCTTTCTTTTCCATCCAGGCCTCAAGTCCGTTTACAATATTGCCGGCCTCATTCAGCCCGTTTTTATAAAGGACAGAACACAACTGTACTGTTTTAGCCCCTGCAAGCAACTGTTTTACAACCGCTTCCCAGGTATGCACCCCTGTTGATGCTGAAATATCAACCAGGGCAACCTTGTCAGATACCAGTGCTGTCCACCTTAGTACATGTCGTAAATCTGATGGATTACTGAAAACATCGGCCGATGACAGCTTCATGTGCTCAATATCAATATCGGGTTCGTAAAACCGGTTGAAAAGCACAACCCCCTTTGCACCAAGCGCATATATCCGGTCGACAACTCCCAGAAGATTGGTAAAGTGATTGCCAAGTTTTACTGCTACCGGAATTTTTATTATTGAGGTAACCCTGGATACCAGATCATAGTATATGTTCTCAAATTCGGCCGGCTGCATGAATTTATCAGTTGGCAGAAAATAGACATTTAGCTCAAGAGCATCGGCCCCGGCGTCCTCTATGCGTTTGGAAAAGCCAATCCAGTCACTTGCCGAGATGCAATTTATGCTTGCGATTACCGGTATCGAGACGGCTTTCTTTGCTTCTTCAATGAGGCCAAGATAATTTTCAACCGAATTACTTTTAGTATAATTCTTTATATAATCCTCAGCTTCAGGGTAATCATGATTAGCAATCAGGCTGCCTGCCTCATAATTGATCTGTTCCTCAAACAGTGACTTAAGAACAACGCCACCAGCCCCGGCTTCCTCGAGTTTGCGGATCTTGTCGATACTGGCAGTAAGCCCGGAACTTCCGGCAACAACCGGGTTCTTCATCTTCAATCCCATGTAGGTAACTTCCAGATTTGGCATGATAATCTATATTTTGAGTTATTAATTAATTACCCTCTCTGCCCGAAAATAAGGCTTCCGATCCTGACAACAGTACTGCCTTCTTCAACTGCAATATGATAATCACCTGACATTCCCATTGAGAGCTCATCAAAATACCTGCCGTCATTGCCCAGTATTTCAGAGACCTCCCTGAACAATAACGCCAGGTACCTGAACTCATCCCTTACAATTTCACTGTCATCTGTGAAGGTAGCCATCCCCATTAGTCCCCGCAACCTTATCCCCGGATATTCCCCGGGGGAAAAGTTGCTTGCCAGCTCTCTGACCTCCTCCACGGAAAAACCGAACTTGCTCTCTTCCCTGGCTATATGTACCTGCAGCAACACATCAATAACCCGTTTATTCTTTAAGGCCTCCTTATTGACAGTATTCAGAAGCTTTGCCGAGTCTACCGAGTGGATCAGACCGACGAACGGGGCAATATACTTTACCTTGTTGGTTTGCAGGTGTCCGACCATGTGCCACTCTATGTCACCGGGCAATTCCTCCCTTTTTGAAATCAGCTCCTGAACACGGTTCTCTCCCATTATCCGGTGCCCTGCACGGTACAATTCCAGCACCTCATCAGTAGTGCGTGTTTTTGTTACCGCAACGATCTTTACTCCTGCAGGCAGTCCTTCATACAGGCCTTGTATGTTCCCGGCAATACTCATCACGGTCAGTCAAGCAAATGAACAACCAGTCCGCTTCTCAGTTTAGGTTCAAACCAGGTTGTCTTGGGGGGCATTATATTGCCGGTATCGGCTATATCCATAAGCTGCTTCATGGTAACCGGGTACAGTGCAAATGCAACCTTCATCTCGCCGCTGTCAACTCGCTTCTTCAATTCCCCCAGTCCCCTTATACCACCAACAAAATCGATTCTCTTGTCGGTTCTGAGATCCTTTATCCCCAGTATCTCATCCAGTACAAGGCCTGACAAAACTGTTACATCAAGGCAGCCTATCGGGTCGGCATCATTGTATGTACCCTCCCGTGCAGTAAGTGAATACCATTTACCTTCCAGATACATGGAAAAATTATGTAACCTGTCAGGTTTATAAAATTCAGTTCCCTTATCCTCAACAATAAAAGACTTGTCAAGCATGCTGAGAAAACTTTCTTTATCAAGTCCGTTAAGATCCTTTGCAACCCTGTTGTAATCTATTATGTTAAGCTGGTTGTCGGGAAAATGAACGGCGAGGAAAAAGTTGTATTCTTCTTCACCCGTATGGCTGGGATTGGAGGCCTTTTTCTCATTACCCACAAGCGCTGCCGCGGCGGTCCGGTGATGCCCGTCGGCCACATAGGTGCAGGGAACCGCGTCGAACAGCCCGGCCAGCCGTTCAATAAGTTGCTTGTCTTCTATAACCCAGAAGTGATGCCCTACACCGTCATCAGCAGTAAAATCGTATACCGGTTTGTTAGCCGATGTAAAATCAGCTACAAGTTTATCAATTTCAGGTACGGAACGGTATGTAAAAAAGACCGGTTCCATATTGGCATTTGTTACCCTGACATGCTTCATCCTGTCGGCTTCCTTATCAGGCCTTGTAAGTTCATGTTTCTTGATCCTGTCATTCATATAATCCTCTACCCCTGCGCAGCCGACAAGTCCGTATTGTGTTTTACCGTCCATGGTCTGGGCATAGATGTAGAAACGATCGGTATCATCCTGCACAAGCCAGCCATTCTCACGGAATTTATCGAAATTGCCCCGGGCTGTATCATAAACAACCTGGTCATATTCGCCGGTACCAGGAGGACAATCGATTTCCGGTTTTATAATATGAAGCAGTGAGTACTGGTTACCCTCAGCTTCCTTGCGGGCTTCATCAGAATTGAGAACGTCATAGGGCCGGGATGCAACTTTCCCGGCAATTCGGGCAGGAGGCCGCAGCCCCCTGAAGGGTTTAAGTATGGCCATCTTTTAAACGATTTTTACTTATTGACCTGGTATTTTGTTTCACCACTTTCAAAATAGGCCACTATCTGCCTTGCAGCGGCAATACCAGCATTGATGTTAGCCTCGGCTGTCTGGGCGCCCATCTTTTTGGGTGTAAAAAAGTAACGACCGGGGAATTTCTCTGCTATCTCCCCTGCACAGTCAGGAGCAATATCTGCAAGGTACTTAAAGTCAGGCCTCTCTTCAAACATCCTGAGCAGTGAAGCTTCGTCAACCACCTCTTTCCTGGCAGCATTAACGAGTACAGCCGGGGCAGGCATCAGCGAAAGAAGGTCATAGTTGACCATTCCTATAGTATCTTTATTTGCGGGTATGCTCAATGAGATGTATTGACATTTGCTGTAGAGATTCTCCACTGTATCGACAAATTTTACGCCGGCAAAGCTAAGCCGGTCCATCCCAACGTAGCTGCAAAAGCCAATTACCTTCATCTGTAAACCACGGCCAATCCTGGCAATATTCATGCCGACGTTGCCGCAACCATGAATTCCAATCGTCTTGCCCCTTAGTTCTGTTCCTGAAGTGCCGTTAAACTGGTTACGTGCCATATATATCATCATTCCAATTGCAAGCTCTGCAACGGCATTTGAATTTTGGCCCGGGGTGTTCATCACCACCACATCCTTTTCGGTTGAGGCTTCCAGGTCAATATTATCATAGCCTGCACCTGCCCTGACCACAACAGCAAGCTTTCGGGCCGCCCCGATCACATCCTTGTTCACGAGATCGCTTCTTACAATCAGGGCATCGACATCCTCAACCGCCTTGAGCAGGTCGCCCGGATCTTTGTAGTTCTCAAGCAGCACCATCTCATAACCAGCTTCGCGGAAAACAGCCGATATATTGTCTACTGCCTGTCTGGCAAAAGGTTTTTCAGTTGCTATTAGTACCTTCCTCATAATAAATGTATTTTCTATTTCACTTTGATATCTTCAAACTCTTTCATTACGTCTATCAGTGCCTGCACACTTTCAACCGGCATGGCATTGTATATCGAAGCACGGAAACCTCCAACCGAACGGTGGCCTTTAACACCAACCATGCCTCTGTCCTGTGCAAATGAAAGGAAGTCAGCCTCATGCTCCTTATATTCATCCTTCATAACAAAGCAGACATTCATAATCGAGCGTGACTTTTTCTCAGCTGTGCCCTCGAAAATACGGCTGTTGTCGATAGCATCATATAGCAGGCCGGCTTTACCGGTATTGATCTCCTGCATCCTTGCAACCCCACCCATTTTCTTTAGCCACCTGAGTGTTTCCCTCACTGTAAATACCGGTAAACATGGAGGGGTATTGAACATTGAGCCGTTCTCAATATGCACACGGTAGTCAAGCATGGATGGGATGTTACGTTCAACTTTACCAAGGATATCCTTTCTTATAACTACAAACGCAACGCCTGCAGGGCCAAGGTTTTTCTGCGCACCACCGTAAATAATACCATATTTGGAGACATCAACCGGCCGGCTGAAAATGTCTGAAGACATATCGGCAATGAGAGGAACCGGACTGTCAATATCCTCCATTATCTCTGTTCCGAAAATGGTATTATTGGTTGTTATGTGAAAATAGTCGGCATCGTCAGGTATGTCATATGAGGCGGGAATATAGCTAAAGTTCTTGTCCGCCGAACTGGCAACGATATCGACCGGTCCGAAAAATTTGGCTTCTTTGATAGCTTTTTTTGCCCAGGATCCGGTTTCCAGGTAGGCTGCTTTCTTTTGGAGCAGGTTGTAGGGGACCATGCAGAACTGCATGCTTGCTCCACCTCCAAGGAAGAGCACCTCATATCCGTCAGGAACTCCAAGGACTTCTTTGAACAGTGCGACAGCCTCATCCATGACAGCCTGGAAGTCCTTCCCGCGGTGAGATACTTCCATGACCGATAACCCGGTGCCATTCAGGTCGAGCACCGCTTCTGCTGTGTTTGCAATTACCTCGCTGGCCAGGATCGATGGACCGGCGCTAAAGTTATGTTTTTTCATCGGCTGAGTTTTTAAAATGGTTAATTCTGGTTACAAACCTGCAAATTGCAAATAATTTGCCAATAAATTAAAGGCAAACGAAGGTTTTTATCAGCAATTATCAACAAAAAGACGGTCAATAATCCACGTGGCTAACCAGCATATTCCCTTTCAGCAATGGAATGACACCGGTAGTGTCGGGTGTATGGCAATACTCCATAACATCATCCAGACCCAGTTTCCTTAACCTGTGCCTGTGGGCAGCCTTATCCATGTAACCGGTCAGGTCGTTCCGGGCAATGTGCCATAGCTCCCTTGCAGCTACTGCCGAGTCGCATATTGTGTCGTATTTTCCTGATTCTATAAGCATATCGGAAAGTGCGCCGGCGAACACACTGTCCTCCAGATTATACCTGTTCTTCCAGCCTGCACAGAGAACCAGGACATCGCAACCAGCAGTAAGTATCCAGCCGGCAAGGGCTGAAAGGTTTATAAATGCACCTATTGCAACATGCCTGGCTTCAGAGGCCATCATAATAGCCTGAGTACCGTTTGTGGTACTGTAAACAATTGTCTGCCCGCTGACCCGCTCAGGGCTGAAATTAAATGGTGAATTGCCGAAATCGGCAAAATCCAGGACAATTCCGTCTCTCTCGGCAGCAACGGGATAGCCTTTCTTTTTCCACTCCCTGGCTTCATCAATTCCGCCGACCGGGATAAGGTTCTTTACCCCGCTATCAAATGCTGCACATATTGCAGTAGTTGCCCTGAGAATATCAGAAACCACAACAATGGCATCATCATTCCTGTAGTATTGGTAAAGTGCCGGTGAATAGCAGACCTCTATATTTCTTTTACCTTTTTGGATCATCTGCCTCTTTTTAGTTACATGCCTGGTAATCTGAAGAAAGCGCTGAGATTATTGTCCTTCCCGGTAGATGGGTGGCCGTACTATTTCGGCTGCTACCGGCCTGTTACGGATCAGTATGTTTAAAGAGGTGCCGGCCTTTGCAAACTCCTTACCGACATATCCCATACCTATGCCTTTACCAAGCATAGGCGACATGGTTCCTGAAGTCACCTTCCCGATTACATTGCCCCCACTATCTGTTATTTCATAATCCTTTCTCGGGATTCCCTTTTCTTTCAATACAAAAGCAACAAGCTTGCGCTTCACACCTTCAGTTTTCTGACGGAGTAACAAGTCCCTGCCGATAAATTCATTTCCTTCTGCAAACCGGGTTATCCAACCAAGTCCGGCTTCAATAGGTGAAGTAGTCTCGTCAATATCATTCCCGTAAAGGCAGAATCCCATTTCAAGGCGCAAAGTGTCACGGGCACCGAGACCTGCAGGCTTAATCCCGAATTCCTTGCCGGCATCTAATACAGCATTCCAAAGTGCCGGACCATCATTATTTGAAACATATATTTCACACCCTCCCGAACCGGTATAACCGGTAACTGAAAAAACAGCATCCCTGATCCCTGCAATATTAATTTTCCTGAAAGTGTAAAATTCCATTTCATTTACCGGTTCATCCGTCAGTTTTTCCAATATCTTCATTGCACAGGGTCCCTGAACTGCAAGCAATGCTGTTTCATCTGATGCATCATAAATATCCTTCCCGGCTTCGAGTCCTTCCTGCCGGGCATGGTATTCAAGCCACTTCCAGTCTTTCTCAATATTGGCAGCATTTACAACCAGCATAAAACTCTCGGAATCAAACCTGTATACCAGCATATCGTCCACAATCCCGCCTTTCCCGTTAAGAAGGCAGGTATACTGCACCATCCCGTCAGAAAGCCTGTTAACATCATTGCTGGTCAGGTACTGGATAAAACCGGCAGCTTTGGGCCCCGATAAAAGAAACTCTCCCATATGCGACACATCAAAAAGGCCGGCTTTCTCACGAACCGTCCGGTGTTCATCATTTATACCGCTGTACTCTACAGGCATATTATATCCGGCAAAAGGCTGCATCCTGGCACCAAGACCTGTATGAAAACCGGTAAACGGAGTTTTCTTCATGTTCATGTGTCCTTTTTTTCGGTAAAATAATCAAATGGCAAATGTACATAAAATTTTTTCTGCGTAAATTTCACACAGACGCATGAAAAAATTTTATGGTAAAGCGAAGCGGTTCCTTCTGTAAGTCGAAATTTTGTATTTTTTTAGAACAAAATTTCGGCTTTTTTTACAGAAG
>SLRB01000372.1 GCA_007131165.1 Bacteroidales bacterium
ACCTCCGGCGGACCAACTGAAGCTGCCACTCTGAGCAATATTCAGGAGAAAGGGGGGCTCGTTTATTTTGCACATCCCGGCAGATATGTTGACCGGTGGGGACTGACTGCTTACTGGTATGCGGATCTCTACCTGAGATTTGATGTATTGATTGGCCAGGCTGTATATAACCGGGAGGACAGCCATCCCGGCGACAGGGCGTTTTTTGACAAGATAGCCCATATACTTGGGCCGGAAAGACCAATCTGGCTGTATGGTGAAGATGATATGCACCGGGAAAGGGAACTTGGATGGAACAGGGATGTAATTCTACTGGAGGATTTCAGGCCGGGGTCTATGCACCCTGATATTCCTGATGGCAGTGCTCCCGATGTATTCAATGCTTTGAAAAATGGTTATTCCTATCTGTGGAAACCTTCCTGTCAATACAATAGAAGGGCATTTAATATTATCGATGTAATTGTTGCAGATTCAAGGGTTGAAATCAGGGTCGACAATGATTACCTGGTTGATGAGATAAGTTGGAAAACCCATAATCCCCGTATTGACCAAACCGAGGCAATTCATAGCGGGTATAAAATATCGCTGAATGATGTTCCGGAATACAGTCGTTTTGTAAGAGCTGAGATACAGGGGGAGGATGGGACTATCTACACCCAACCTTTTTACCTGAAGAGTGGACAATGATATTTGATCTTAACTATTTTGAGGCGTAACAACAAGACAATAAACTAAAACTATCTTCAATGCAAAGAACAAATTTCAACTTTACTGGATCATTGTTAAGAACTGCCACTGCCCTCCTGATTGTTATTTTTGCGGTTTCTGCCTGTGGCCCCAGGTGGGAGATTATCGACCCTTACGGGGAAGTTGACTGGGAGACGCACATCCAGTACAAGGCCAATTTTCATGCTCATACTACCAAAAGCGACGGAAGGCTTAACCCGCATACGGTAGTGGACAGGTACCATCAGCTTGGTTATGATATACTGGCTATTACCGATCATAATGAAGTTACCTGGCCGTGGACCGCTTTCGCTGAAATGGAACCGAGCCGTATCACGCTCAACAGGATGGAGAATATACCTGAGATGATGCCTGATGACCTGGAGTATGAGAACCGTGATCCGGTTGCTTTGCAAATGATCGATATCCAGGCCAATGAATTGTCACGGCACCATCATACGGGAAGTTTCTTCAACGATCACAACAACACTGAAACCGAGGAGGAGTCACTGGATGCAACTGCGGCAAAGGATGGTATTACCATGCTTTACCACCCTGGCCGTTACCAGGAACGGAACCCGGAATATTACAACCTGCAGTGGTACCTTGATGTTTACGGGAACTACGACCATCTTTTCGGTCTGGAGGTTTATAACCAGGGTGACCGTTATCCTAATGACCGCCATATGTGGGATTCGATCCTGACGGTTATGATGCCCGGCAGGCCGGTCTGGGGGTATTCAAATGACGATATGCACACCGAACCGCATATCGGGCGTAACTGGAATATGCTGATCCTTCCTGAGCTGAATCATGAACAGGTACGCCGGGGGATGGAAAACGGGCTTAGTTATTTCATATATGCGCCGGAAGGGCATGATGGTCCCTTACCTCCTGTTATAGAAGCCGTAAATGTGAACAACCGGAGAGGCACCATAGAAATTACCGCCACCGGATATAATTCGGTTGTATGGAAGACTGGCGGGAATGTTGTTTATGAAGGGAATATAATTGATCTTGACGAGCTTGAGGAAACCTTCACCTATGTTAGGGCAAAGCTATTCGGAGAAGGTGAAACCGTTACAGGTACCCAGCCGTTCGGGATCATACAGCGATAGGAATTTGGATTTAATCGGGACGCTGAAAAAGAAGCCTGGCACGAAATTATCAGTTCGGGATCAGGAAGCGATAAAAATTAAAAAACAAAAATCAACCTGGCAGGAACTTTTCAGGCAAAGGTTATCAACGAAGATAGGTGGTTAGAGGTTAAAAGAAGGTTGATTTATAGCCCCTGTATTATGAAGGTTTTGGTAGTTCCTTCCTAATTACAGGGGCTTATTTATTATATTGCAGGTTTCATGGAATACAGTTAATATTATTCAAAAGCTGCTTAGGTGTGAATTCTTAAAGTAAAATTAAGCCAATGAAGTTTAAAGCATTAAGTAATCGATCGAAAGTTATAGGAAAAACTGTCATTACAGTACTCATTGTAATTATTTCCGGTTGCAGTCAAACGCCAAAGATAGAATGGATAAGCCCATATAAGGGCGTTGACTGGGATAACATTATAAAGGCAAAGGCTCAATTTCACGCGCACACAACCGTAAGTGACGGCTGGCTCGCTCCACATGCTGTTGTGGATATATACCATGAACTGGGGTATCAGGTCCTTGCTATAACGGATCATTGGATAACTACCTATCCATGGTCAGAATTTTCATCTTTCGAACCATCCCCGGGAACATTCAGACGGGTCGAATCGGGCGAGATGGATAATATACCCCGTGAGATCATCTTAGATTATCAGAACCGCGATCCGGGAGAACTCGGAATGGTAGCTGTCCGTGGTTCTGAGCCCTCGCATACCGGAGCAGGGAAGCACCATATAGTTTCTCTTTTTTCAGGTATAACCGGTTATGAGATGGGTTTTGAGGAGACTTTGAGTGCAATTGAGGAGGCTGGCGGACTCGTTTCGTTTGCCCACCCGGCAAGAGATACCGAATGGAATAATAATACTGTTGATGATTATATCTATTATTTTGATCAGTACCGGCAATTATACGGAATAGATATATTCACTTCATATACATTTTCTCGCCAACCGGAAAGATGGACGAGAGCCAGGCAGCTTATTTCTGATATTCTCCGGCATTACGGCTCACCTTCTGATGATAACTGGCGGCCCGTGTGGATGACTTCGACTGATGACATGCACAGGCCCCATGAGTATCATAGCGGTTTTCAGATACAACTGGTTGAAAACCTTGATGAGCAAGATGTTTACAACAGTTTGCTCGACGGATGCTTTTTCTGGGTTGCCCAACCTTATGGCGGACAACACCCTGCTATCGAATCAATTGATTTCGGAAAAACCGGCATAACAGTCAATGGTAACGGTTACGATCAGGTTTCCTGGTATTTTAATAATGAGGTAATCCACACAGGAGAGACATTTGACTATTTTGAAAACGGTAATGATGATCTTTTCTATGTCTATTTCGTGGCTCATACATCAGACTTCTCAGTTGATGAAGGAACGGGTTCGGCAGTTGGAAGTCAGCCGTTCTGGATATTAAAGTAATATAGAAGGCGATAGAACAGGCAACATATGCTATTGATGAGTAGAAGGGACTGAAGGTTACGTCAAATGATTTGTTAGTTCATTAGCATTATTTATGACAATATTATCAACCCTGGGAAATCTTTTCAGGCAGAAGTTATCATCGATAACAAAAGGTTAGAGGTAAAAATGAGGTTGATTTAAAAGCCCCTGTATTACGAAGGTTTTGGTAGTTCCTTCTTAATTACAGGGGCTTGTTTTTCACTGTCCCGGATTGTTCGCAAAATACTCCGCGTCGTATATTAATATTTGAGTTAATAAAAAAAATTATTAACTTTGCAGTCGCTATTAAAGTTGGTTGGACTCCTCCCGGTTTCGGTTTAAACAGTTGAAATACAGTAGGCAGACGATCTTGTTTACCAATTCATACTGCAAATCTGACCACTGAAAAACAGGCTCAGGAGAAACTTCTGATTGTTAAGGCACGGTATTTGTTAATTCATTAACATAATTTATGATAATATAATCAACTCAGGATAAACTTTTCATGCATAGGTTTGTCTTAATATATGGTTAGAGGTTAGGTTAGTTTAGGTTGATTTAAAAGCCCCTGTATAAAGAAGGTTTTGGTAGTTCCTTCATTATGGCGGGGGCTTTGATTTTTCCCATGTTTCCCAAAAGTCTTAAAATTCTGCATGTTTGCCTTTTCAATTCGATTGTCCTTCACCGGATAGTAAAACGGTGTTTTAAAAAGTAGATCCGGGCAAAGGGAATTCCCACGTTATTCGTATATTTCTAAAATAATTTTTTCATTTTGCCTTTGTGTAATCTGAAATGAGAAGCTTTTTGTTCATGTGAACATAACACTGTAAAAATTTGCCAGTATGGAATCATTTGATCCCCTCAAAGCCAGACCTGCCGGCATAGGTGTATGCGACTGGGATCTCGGTCATGATCCTGATGATCCTTTTACGCCGAATGAGCCGGCATCCGTTTTTGTCCCAAGAGCCGCAAAGGTCGGATATGAAGCAATTCAGGTCAGTATCGGCACAGGGCCGGACAACATTATGCTCAGGGATAACGACATACGAAGACGTTATATTGAACTTGGCAAAAAGCACGATATTGTATTCTGTTCAGTTGCAGTTGGGAGCATACTGCATTACCGCCCTCTTACCACCGAACCGCAATCTGCGATCTATGTGCTTGACGGACTAGAGGCTGCTAAAGAGCTTGGTGCAAAAAATATTCTGATTGCCTTTTTCCTTGATGGTGACCTCCTGCAAAGAGATGATTCAGGTAATTACATCGAAACATACTCCGGGGAATTTCCCGAGTATAAATGGAAGGAAGAAGATATTGAAAGGCTTATTGCCTTAATGAAACAGATAGTGCCCCGTGCTGAAGATGCCGGTGTTATACTGGGGATTGAAAACTCTCTTTCTGCCCGGCAAAACCTTCAGATTATTGATGAAATTGGTTCTCCCATGGTTCAGGTCTATTATGATATCGGCAATTCATGGGGGTTTGGCTATAATGTTCCTGAAGAGATAAGGGAAATAGGCAACAACCGTCTGTGCGAGATACACATTAAAAATTTCGGATCCAGAGTGCTCTTTGGTGATGAGGGAATTGTCGACATGGAGGCATGTGCCGGGGCGTTAGATGATATAGGTTATGATAAATGGCTCGTAATCGAAACCATGGGCCGTCCGGGCAGGTTTGAAGAGGATACACGGAAAAATATCGATTTCGTACGAAAGGTCTTCATGTGATTGAAGTATTGCAACGGCAGATAAAACCTCTTTTAGGCAGCTTTTCAGAATTATCATATCTTTGTTACTGCTGTGCCTGAAATATGTAGAACATGCGAACACGTGAGATAAAGAAGTTACTGGGACAAATTCTCTGGGATTACAATATTTCTGAAG
>SLRB01000134.1 GCA_007131165.1 Bacteroidales bacterium
GTATATTTAGTTTTGTACCAGTAAGACGAAGAAAATAATATAATTTTGTTTTTTGACAAAATATTTCAACGACGTGAAGAAAATCATCAGGTTTGCAGAAAAGCATTATAACAGCATAAGTGTCGCGTCATTATTTCTGGTCGCCACATTACTTATTCTTTATATGCTTCCAAGAGAAGGAAAATTCAGGTACGAGTTCCAGCGTGGGCGTCCCTGGATGCATGAAACACTGATAGCACCCTTTAATTTTCCGATTTACAAATCCGAAGCCGAACTCAGTGCCGAAAGAGACAGCATACTGGCAGGAGCAAGGCATTATTTCAGGCATGACAGCCTGGTTTATGATTCCGTTATAAGGGTATACCTTGAATATCTCGATTCAGAGATAGCCGAATTTGCTGGGCGGCCATCCCCGGAGGAGGGTGTGCAACAGGAAGCTGCCCCGCCGGTTGGCGAGAACTTTTATACAGTTGCAAAAGATTTTACTGATTACACCAAAGAGCTTCTGAAAGAGATATATGACAAAGGCATAATTGAACCGGGCGAAACTGCTGACAGGATAGTGGCATCGCAGGAGCCGATTGTTATCGTAAGGAAAAATATTGGTGAGAGAACACCGGTTGACGGCTTTTTCCGGCAAAAAACCGCATATGAGTACCTTACCGATAATATTGATGAGTGGATAGCTGATGAATTGAGTGATAAACCCCGGGTTATTGAGGGATTTTTCAACAGATTGGACTTCAGTGGGTTTGTTCATCCAAACCTTATTTATGACCAGGCGATGACAGAGAGGGTAAGGCAGAGCATGCTTGATGAGATTTCATATGCAAGGGGTATGGTTCAGGCAGGAGAACGAATAGTTTCCAGGGGCGACCTCATTACCAATGATGTTCACAGAATACTGGAATCCCTGAAAAGGGAATATGAAACAAAAGTGAGCGGAGCAAATCTGAACCTGGTACTTTTAGGCCAGTTTATTCTTGTTTTTTCGCTTATAGCAGTCTTTTATCTTTTTCTTTTCAACTTCAGACGCGAGATTCTTGAAGATATGAGGAAGACCCTTTTTATACTTTTATTTCTTCTCCTGATGGTGTTTGTATCGATGATGATCATCAGATTCAGCACGGTTAATTTCTACCTTATCCCCTTTGCTATTGTTGCGATAATAATAAGGACCTTTTACGATGAAAGGCTGGCTTTGTTCGTTCATACAATAATTCTTCTTCTGGTAGGATTTTTTGCACCCAACAGCTTTGAATTTCTGTTACTGAATTTTATTGCCGGTATCGTCGCTATTTTCAGTCTTTCCAATCTCTACCGGAGAAGCAAGCTGTTTTTAACAGCGGGAATTATTTTCCTGGCATACTCTGCGCTGTATTTCGGCATTGCAGTAATACAGGAGAGAAGTATTGCCTCGATCGAGTATATGAATTTTGCGTGGTTTGGTGGCAACGGACTGCTTATATTGATCACCTACCCGTTGCTTTATATTTTTGAGAAATCATTCGGTTTTATTTCCGATGCTACACTGATGGAGCTTTCCGATACAAATCAGCCATTGCTGCGTAAGCTCGCTGAGGAGGCACCCGGTACATTCCAGCATTCAATACAGGTAGCCAATCTTGCCGAGGCTGCTATTTTTGAAATTGGGGGAAACCCCCTGCTTGTGAGGACCGGGGCACTTTACCATGATATTGGCAAGATGACCGATCCTGCCTATTTTATAGAAAACCAGACAACCGGATATAATCCGCATGATACTCTTGATTTTGAAGAGAGCGCACAGAAAATCATCTCCCATGTAACCAGGGGTGTAGAGATGGCAAAGAAACACAACCTGCCCGAACAGATTATTGATTTTATAAGGACACACCACGGTACAACCCGTGTACAGTATTTTTACAGGTCATTTCTTAAAGAGTATCCAAATGATGAGGTCGACCTGCAGAAGTATACCTATCCCGGGCCAAAGCCATTTTCACGCGAAACTGCTGTGCTGATGATGGCCGATTCTGTTGAGGCAGCATCCAGAAGTCTGAAGAAAACAGATGTTGAATCAATAAATAACCTTGTTGAATCTATTATAAACAGCCAGGTCGGTGAGGAACAGTTTACCGATACTGATATCACTTTCAGAGATATTACTACGATAAAGGCTATTTACAAGAATAAACTGCGTAATATTTATCATGCAAGGGTTGTTTACCCGGAATAATAGCCATTACCAGCGCATATCAATGATTTCAACGCCCGGGTAATCATCTTCACTAAATGCAAAGAAATCCGGTGGTAGCTGTTGCTCTGTGTCGTATTTGTTAACGAGAAGAGTATACCTGGTTCCGTCTTTTGCCGCAATTACAGCAGAGTGAAGAAAGTTGCCGTCTTTTTCTATAAATAGTTTGACAGTGTGAAACTCCTGGTCAAGATCCAGGGGGTGAAGGTCAATTTCATAAAGGACTCTGCCATCATGACGGCTCTCCCCAATAAGCCTGTACCGGAATTCTTCCTGGTATATTTTAAAAATGTTGACGGGGTTTGCAAAGATACCCCCGTTATTATCAGGATCGCTGATTATTATTTCATCTACATCAGGCATATAGGTGTATACAGATGTTCCGTCAAACCAGGAAACCATTTCCATTGTTTCCAGCCTGTATTTGCTGCCTTTCATAACCATGTTTCCTGAAAACTCTTCCTGTGTATCATCTCTGAGGCTGGACACTATAAAAGTAAAATCTATCAACACCGACGGCGCTGAGTTAATTACTTCAGAGAAATTATCCAGGATTTCTGCTGCCCTGTCGTCTTGTGGGGCAGCAATTATGGCGGGGGAAAACAATATGGCCATCATAATAATTGATACCTGCCTCTTCATCGTCTTGAGCATAATAATTTTTTGTAAGTAGAATTATCTAATTCTCAAGTTCCCGCAATAACTGTTCCAAACTGTATTCGTCCTGGATCAGTACTTGCCTGGCCTTGCTTCCTTCGAATGGGCCTACTACACCGGCAGCTTCGAGCTGATCAATTATTCGCCCCGCCCTGTTATATCCAATTGAGAACTTCCTCTGGATCAGGGATGTTGATCCCTGCTGATGCTGAACAACAAGTCTTGCTGCCTCATCAAATATGTCATCTCTTCTTCTCAGGTCAACTTCGGCTGATTCGGCACCGTTTTCGCCTACGTATTCCGGCAGGAAATGAGCTGACGGATAACCTTTCTGCTCGCCGATATATTCTGTTATCCGGTCAATTTCAGGGGTGTCGATAAAGGCACATTGAAGTCTTATCATATCACTGCCTGCAGTAATAAGCATATCGCCTCTTCCAATAAGCTGATTGGCACCCGGAGTGTCCAGTATAGTGCGCGAATCCATCATTGAGGTTACCCTGAATGCTATACGGCTCGGAAAGTTTGCCTTGATAACCCCTGTAATAATATTTGTTGTAGGTCGCTGAGTCGCTATTACAAGGTGAATACCGATAGCCCTTGCAAGTTGGGCCAGCCTTGTTAGCGGAGTTTCGATTTCCCGCCCTGCTGTCATAATAAGATCTGCAAATTCATCTATTATAACTACAATATATGGAAGGTACCTGTGTCCTTTTTCAGGGTTAAGCCTCCGTGCAATGAACTTTGTGTTGTATTCCTTAATGTTTCTTACATGTGCCTCTTTAAGGAGGTTATACCTGTCATCCATTTCAATTGTGAGCGATTGCAAAGTGTGGATTACTTTTTGGGTATCCGTTATAATAGCTTCTTCGGTGTCAGGAAGTTTTGCAAGGAAGTGGTGCTCTATTTTTGAATAAACAGTAAGCTCGACCTTTTTGGGATCAATAAGGACGAATTTCAGTTGCGCAGGATGCTTTTTATATAGCAGGGAAGTCAGAATAGCATTCAGTCCTACTGATTTTCCCTGGCCTGTAGCCCCTGCTATCAACAGGTGCGGCATGCGGGTAAGGTCGACGACAAAAGTATCGTTGCTAATGGTTTTTCCAAGCACAACCGGCAATTCATGCCTGGCTTCCTGAAACTTTGATGAACCTATTACTGAACGCATTGAGACTATCTCAGGTTTCTGGTTGGGTACTTCTATCCCGATAGTGCCCCTTCCCGGGATCGGGGCGATAATCCTGATTCCTAATGCCGAAAGGCTTAATGCTATGTCGTCTTCCAGGTTCTTTATTTTTGATATTCTGATTCCCGGTGCAGGAACTATTTCGTAGAGGGTTACTGTGGGCCCGATGGTTGCCGTTATCTTGTCAATCTGTATCTTATAGTTGCCCAGGGTTTCGACAATGCGGTTCTTGTTGTTTATAAGTTCTTCCTTGCTTACGCTGTTATTATCTGTTTTATGATGCTCCAGAAGGTTTATGTGTGGAAATTTGTAAGACGGGAGATCGAGTGTAGGATCATAATCTTCGAACTCTGGAGTTATCATGTCGTCATTAAAACTGCCGTTTTCTGCTTTTTTTTCCTTCACAAGCAGCTTAACGCCATCTGGTTCTTCAAGGCCGGTTTCTTCCTCAGTATCTTTTCCCATACCTCCGGTTTCTGGCGATATATCATTCTCCTCATCGATTTCGAAAGATCCTGTATTTTTATCCTGATTAACAGCAAACTCCTGAGTTTGTCCGGAAGTATCAACATTTTCCGGAGCATATTCATTTTCATGGCCGGAGCCTGTAGATGCTGGTTTTTTAGATAATCTCCTGAAAAGCATTTTGACATACTCAGATGAACCCCTGACAGAGAACAGAGTAAAAGAAAACAGCAACAATATCAGCAGCAGGGCTGTGCCGGTTTTGCCAAGAAACGCATTTAGCCATTCTGCCATATAATAGCCGTGGGCACCTCCAGGACCGCTCCCAAGAAAGCCTCCTGCATCGCCGAAAATGTAACCAAGCGATAAGGACAACAAGATGGCTCCGGCAATCGTGATACGGAAAATTCTGCCGAATGGCCCCGGTTTTATCCGAATTAACCTGAAGCCTGTAAGGATAAGAATAAAAGGAATACTGAATGAAGCTATACCGAACCATTTATTAATAAAGAGGGACGAAAGCCAGGCACCGGTCTTGCCCGCCCAGTTTTCAACTCTTATGCCGGGATCTGATATCACTTTCTCCCACTCAAAGCTCTGATCTATTTTCCAGGTAAAA
>SLRB01000099.1 GCA_007131165.1 Bacteroidales bacterium
CAAAACGTTTATTCTCTCAAACAACCATGTACTCGCAAACTCAAATATGGCCTCTCCGGGTGACATGATTCTTCAGCCGGGGCCGTTCGACGGGGGCACGGTGGAGAATGACCGGATAGCCAGGCTTAAAGAATTTATCCCCATCATATTCGAGAATGAAGCAGGGGGGTGTATCTTTGCAAGGGCCGTTACCGGTGTCTTCAATTTCCTTGCCCGTATCACAGGAAGCGGTATGCGGCTTCAGTCAAGAAATACCAGGAGCACCCCCAACCTGGTAGATTGTGCCATTGCCGAACCCTTCAGTGAGGGAGATGTAGTGAACGAAATACTGGAAATAGGCAGTGTTACCGGCATGGCAGAAGGTCTGCTGGATATGGAGGTGAAAAAAAGCGGGCGCACCACCGGACTTACAACAGGGGTTATTGAACAAACTGATGCTACTGTAAGGGTTAGCTTTGGGGCCGGAAAAACAGCCCTGTTTGCCGACCAGCTGATCGCGGGTCCTATGAGCCGGGGTGGCGACAGCGGCTCGGTAGTGCTCAACAACCTCGATGAGGCTGTGGGACTGCTGTTTGCAGGCAGTACAAACACCACCATAATAAACCGTGTACAGAACGTGTTCAGTGCACTCAACATAACCCTGCGCTGATTTTTTTATCCGGGCAATTACCAAAGATCATGTTTATCCTGGCAAATATCATAGATCATGGACAGTTCACATAACAAGGCAAAAGTGATAATCGAACGCTACAGGGAGATATGGATGGGATTGGATAACGTTACCTCCATCGGTATAGGAAAAACAAATGAAGGCCGTACAGCAATCGTTATCTCTCTCGAAAAGGACAACCCTTCAACACGGGATATCTTTCCTGTTGAAATAGAGGATACCCCGGTTAAGTTTAAAATAAGCGGGAAAATGGAAACTTTTTAGTACCTTTCGGTATATACATGATGTTGTCCGGTTCACTTACATGTAGTACTCTCTTTAAATATTCAAATAACCACAACTATCAGAAATGAAGGACCCAAGAGATTTCTATCCATATGTGCTTATTATCGGCGGGGCGCTTGTGATCATACTTGCACTGGTAATGCTCTATATGCTTGACCGCCTTTGGGAGGAACAGGAGACGGCTCCTGCCCCTGAAGAGATATCGGTTGTTGGTATGGAAGCAGAACCCGACAGCCAGGGATGGCGCCCCCTGTTCAACGGTGTAACTCTTGACGGATGGGAAAAGACAAATTTCGGGCCCCAGGGGCCGGTAATGGTAAGGGACTCCTCCATAATCCTCACTTTCGGCGACGGTCCTACCGGCATTACATGGACCCGTGAATTCCCGGTAATTGACTATGAGATACAACTGGAGGCCATGCGCATTGACGGCAATGATTTTTTCAGTGCTCTTACATTCCCGGTAAGAGACGAGCATTGCACCTTAATAAACGGCGGATGGGGCGGTGCGCTGGTAGGCATAAGCAGTATAGACGGAGCAGATGCTTCAGAGAATTTCACACGCACCGGCTTCCCGTTTGAGAACGGCCGCTGGTACACTTTCAGGGTCAGGGTTGACAACGAAGCCATCAGATGTTTCATCAACAACGAAGAGGTGATAAACGTCGACTCTCGCGGCCACACCTTTTCGGTCCGCTCTGAATTAGGCCTCACCAGGCCGCTTGGCATTGCCACATGGGTTACCACCGGGGCAGTCCGTAATATCCGGTTCAGGGAATTATAAAAACCATCACAGAATCAGGCATAACGGCAGATGCAGCTTTTACTGCCGGAGGATATCCTTTCCGGCCGTATCATGAGGCCGGTAACCGGGCCGGGAAAGCCGGCGAGGTCAGGGAAACCATTTAAGCCATTATGGTAATAACCGGCAAGGTTTACTATTGCGACCACTCTGTCGGCTCCCTGTCCCATCTGTGTTTTTCAAGCTCCTTCATTAGTTCGCTGTCAAGCTGGCCGGCATCGCTGGCAGCAAGGTTTGCAAGAACATGCTCGGGTTTCCTCATGCCAGGTATTATGGTACTTACCGTTGGTTCGCCCAGTATAAACCGAAGTGCCATTTCGGGCATTATCATCCCTGCCGGCACCAGTGGCTTCAGCCTCTCAGCCCTTTCTATACTTGCCTCAAGGTTCTCGGGCACAAAATAAGTGTTCCTCCAGTCGCCTTCAGGCCATGTAGTATTTTTGGTCAATGTACCCGTAAGGGTACCTTCATCAAACGGAACTCGTGCAATTACTGCAACATCATGTTCGCGGCACGCCGGGAACAATTCGTCCTTCGGATTCTGGTCAAAAATATTATATATAACCTGCACGGCATCTACCAGCCCGCTCTTAACGGCTTTCACGCCGTTCCACGGTTCCCATCTGTTCAGGCTTATACCGATAGCATGGAAAAAACCACGGGACTTCAGCTCCTCCATCTTTTTTATCCACCGGTCATCATCAAGCCAGCTATCCTCCCACGTATGAAGCTGCATAAGGTCAAAAGAGGGTAAGCCGGCATTTGCCAGGCTCTTCTCAACATACTCTTCAATATGTTCGGGAGGAAAACAGTCGTCAAGTTTATACTCTCTTCTACTTGGCCATTTAAAGTTTTTCGGGGGGACTTTTGTTGCGGTATACAGTTTTATGTCACTGTTGGCCTTTACCAGTTCTCCCAGCAGCCCCTCACTTTTGCCCGCGCCATAGCCCCAGGCGGTATCAAAGAAGTTACATCCATTATTTACTGCAAGCTGCAGCGACTCCATCGATTCGCCATCATCAGATCCGGTCCATCCCCCCATACCCCACATGCCGTAACCTATCTCACTCACCTGCCATTCAGTTCTCCCAAATCTCCTGTATTTCATTATCTTATTTTTTTAATTAAACCTCCCGTTATCCAGTATCAATTAATCAAATTTAAAACATGATATACAAAAGGACAACAATATTTGCTATTTTTATGCACTATAGTAAAAGTCCCTGGATTCCGGAAGAACAATATTCCATATTTTATTAACGGTAAATACCCAGAGCAATGTTTGCAAAAATAAATAAATCACTATTATTTCTACTGCTTATCCTGCTGCCCCCGGGCCTTGCTTCCCAGGAGAAGGAGTGGATGTTCGGTCCCTTTGAAAGGCCGGAAGGCATCAATCCGGTAATTACTCCCAGGAAAGGACCTGTTTTCTATTGCCCGATGAATGAAAAGGATGTTTACTGGGAGGAAATGGCAACCTTTAATCCCGCATCAGTTGTAAGAGACGGGAGGGTATATGTTTTGTACCGGGCTGAAGATAAGCTGGGTGAAATGATAATAGGCGGACACACATCGAGGATCGGAATGGCTGTAAGTGATGACGGTCTGACCTTTGAGAGGAAGCCGGAGCCGGTAATGTATCCTGAGCATGATGAGCAGAAAGAATACGAGTGGCCGGGCGGAGTAGAAGACCCCAGGATAGTTGAAACTGCCGGGGGAATGTATGTGATGACCTACACCCAGTGGAACAGGGATGTTCCGAGGCTGGCAGTAGCCACATCTTATGACCTGGTAAACTGGGAAAAGCACGGGCCCGCATTTAAAGAGGCATACAATGGTAAGTACCTTAACCTTGACACCAAGGCTGGAGCTATCATCTGCCGTCCCGAAGGAAGTAAATTAATTGCTGAAAAGATAAATGGCAAATACTGGATGTATTTCAGCGTGCCATATGTCCATATAGCGGTTTCAGACGATCTGAAAAACTGGAAACCTCTTGAGGATGACAGGGGAGAGCTTCTGAAGGTACTCAGTCCGCGTCCCGGCTATTTCGACTCATGGCTGGTCGAGCCCGGTCCGCCCGCCATTTTAACAGATCATGGCATACTGCTGATATACAATGCCGGAAACAGCATCCACACCGGTATTCCTGAGCTCGGTCACCGCCTGTATACGGCCGGGCAGGCTCTTTATGATCCTGCAAACCCTGCAAAGCTTATTGGCCGTACCGATAATTTCTTCATAAGGCCCGAAGAGGAATATGAGAGGACAGGACAGTATGAGGAGGGTACCACATTTCTGGAGGGACTGTCATACTTTGACGGGAAATGGTATATCTATTACGGTACTGCCGATTCAAGGGTTGCCGTAATAGTATGGGATCCATCAGGTGATTGACGCCGCCGGTTCAGCTCTCTTTTGTCGTAAGTAAATTCTGCCTGTGCATCAGTAAAAGCCGGGTATAATCTGCCGTTTCCCGGCGCACATGCTTTATGAAATCATTACTGCCGATATCGCCCATTACCGATCTCATCTCTTCAGCATTGCGGTATATCATGCTACGGAATGGGTTGTCATAGTCTTTCTTACGGGAGAGGTAAACCTGTTCGCACACATACTCCTGAACAGCAATAGCCTTTGTTAGTGCTTCATGCCAGGTTTCAGGTGTCAGTTCATGTGTTCCGTATAGTTTACAAAGACTTGCATATGCATGATGGCATTTCGCCTCCGGATAACGCTCCCAAAGTTCATCATACCGGTCGTGTATCTTTTTCCAGGAATCAAGCTCTCCCGATGCGATCTCACTGCGGAGTCTGTCCATTTCCTTTTCAGGTATAAGTTGTCCGCCGGCATTCATCCATTTTTTCTCTCTTTCTCCCGCAAGGCTCCTGCACATTGAAGAAAAAGTGCTTCCCGGGTTAGCGGTTAAGAACCCGGATATTTCCCTTACTGCATAATGATGAACCATATCCCTGTAAGCATGATAGGCGCGGGCCGGTTTAAGAATTATAACCGGCCGTATTGACCTTTCAATGATCCCTTGCGGGATAGCCAGTTCGGCATCGCCATTTGTAGTGTTCTCCAGCAAGATCCTGCCTCTGTCAGCCAGCTCATGAGCAGTGAAATTCCTGGTATCCAAACCCTTTCTTAACTGGTCAGCCCGGCCTGACCACTCTTCGAGAAGCTTCATAGCCGTAAAGATCTCTTCAACGGTATCAGGAGCAAGGGCATCAAACTCTATATTCTGGGCTTTCCTCAGTCTCGTATCCCTGGAGATGAATTTACGCGAATTCCTCGCCAGAGCATACATATTATGAAGCCACCAGAAGGCGGGCATCACCTCAAGGCGGTCTAACGTCACGTTGTTATTAACAAGGGAAAAAGGAAGCCTGATA
>SLRB01000076.1 GCA_007131165.1 Bacteroidales bacterium
TCAATATCCGAATGGATATACCTGCATCTAATATCCAGCGTTGTTAGATATTTTGTAAGCTCTTCAGCCATTCGCTTGGTCAGGGTGGTTACAAGAACCCTTTCACTTACCGCAGTTCTTTTCCGGATCTCGCCGATGAGGTCGTCTATCTGGTTTTTACTCGGACGTACTTCGACCGCGGGCTCGGGAAGACCTGTCGGCCGGATCACCTGTTCAACAATTACTCCTTCGCATTTCTCAAGTTCATAATCTCCGGGTGTTGCACTTACAAAAATTTTTTGTCCGGTAAGCATCTCGAACTCTTCAAATTTCAACGGGCGGTTATCTATAGCTGCAGGCAGCCTGAAACCAAAATCAACCAGGGTCCTCTTCCTTGAGTAATCACCGCCGTACATTGCCCGGATCTGTGGCAGTGTGACGTGACTTTCATCAACCACGGTAATGAAATCATCCGGGAAATAATCCAGCAGGCAGAATGGCCTTGTACCCGGCGCCCTACCGTCAAAATACCTGGAGTAGTTTTCTATGCCTGAGCAATATCCAAGTTCCTTTATCATCTCAAGGTCATATTCCACTTTTTGTTTCAGCCTTTCTGCCTCTGTCTTTCTCCCCTGATCCTCAAAATAAATGACCTGTTCCACCATATCATCCTGGATACTGCGGATTGCCTGATGCATCCTCTCCTTTGTGGTAACAAAGATATTAGCGGGATAGATCACTGCCGTATCCAGCTGTTTGCCAACCGATCCTGTCAGTGGGTCCAGAAAGCATATCTCCTCAATTTCATCTCCCCAGAATACGACCCGGTAGGCAATGTCGCCGTAAGCGGGGAAAATATCGACTGTATCTCCCTTTACCCTGAATGTCCCGTGGCTGAACTCATATTCGCTTCGTGAATAAAGGCTGTCCACCAGCCTTCTCAGGAGCTGGTTGCGGTTAATAAACTGTTGTTTTTCCAGCTTAACGGTGTTGCTGTGAAAATCATCAGGATTGCCTATACCGTAAAGACATGAAACCGATGATACAACTATCACATCTCTTCTTCCCGAAAGGAGTGACGAGGTAGTACTCAGCCTCAGTTTTTCTATCTCATCATTTATTGAGAGATCCTTTTCAATGTATGTGTCTGTTACAGGGATATATGCTTCGGGCTGGTAGTAGTCATAATATGAAACAAAATATTCTACCGCATTGCCGGGGAAAAACTCCTTGAATTCTGCATAGAGCTGTGCTGCAAGGGTTTTGTTGTGGCTAAGCACAAGTGTTGGCCGCTGCACCTGTTCGACCACATTCGCAACTGTAAAGGTTTTTCCCGAACCTGTCACACCAAGGAGAGTCTGGTAACGGCTACCGCTTCTTAATCCTTCTACCAGTTGCCTGATTGCTTCAGGCTGATCACCGGTCGGCACAAAATCTGACTTAATGGAGTAGCCCATATGCTGATTATCTGATTGCGGAGTGTAAAATTAACCTAATTTTATGCAATAGTTATATACTTTGTTTCTTCCCGTCATAAACATTCAGGGCAGGATTAAGATAAAAATTTAATGTTAAATTCGTAAATTGCCATTTTGTATTCAGATCGGAAGAGGGTCATATTTCTTTGAAAATTACAGGCCTAAGGGTTGTGCCAACCGGGTTAACTATTTTAAGAAATATGTTTTTAATAAATATAAACCGGGGTTGCAGGTTAATAACAGGCATTTTAATGCTTGCATCTGTTTTCCATGCTCATTCATGCAGAGAGGCAGGCAACCGAAATAATAAAGCAACGATGAAAATTGAAAAGCGAATTTTCGGGCAGATGCCCGACGGTGAAAAAGTGCATATATTCCGGCTAACCAATAAAAACGGTATGATAGCCGATATAACAAATTATGGATGCATCGTCACATCTCTCAAAATACCAGGCAGGAGCGGTGAGGTGTCTGATGTGGTCCTGGGTTTTGAAACCCTTGAAGAGTATCTTGGCGATCATCCCTATTTTGGCGCTGTGGTAGGCAGATATGCCAACAGGATAGCCGGTGCAAGATTTGAACTTGATGGCCGTGTATACAATCTTGCGGCAAACAATGGAAATAACCATCTTCATGGAGGGGAACGCGGACTTGACAAGCGGTTGTGGGACTATGAGATAGTGCAGTCGGCCGAAGGTTCAGAGATGCTCCTTTTGTCATATCTCAGTCCTGACGGTGAAGAGGGGTATCCGGGCAATCTTGCGGTTCAGGTCATCTTTGACCTGAATAACGATAATGAGCTCAGGATTATCTTCAGGGCTGAAACCGACAAGGCCACTCCGGTAAACCTTGCTCACCACGGCTACTTCAATCTTACCGGGGGAAGGGAACCTGTTACGGGCCATGAATTACGTGTTAATGCCAGCCGGTACACCGAGGTAAATGAAGAACTTATTCCCACCGGCCGGCTCCTGGCTGTAGAAGGTACTGCCATGGACTTCAGGGATATGAAACCTGTGGGACGTGATATATCTGATGTGGCAGGCGGATATGACCATAATTACGTAATTGATGATACTGGTGGGAAACTTAATAAAGCGGCGGTTCTTTATGACCCCTCATCCGGAAGACAGCTCGAAGTACTGACCACCCAGCCGGGAGTCCAGCTATATACAGGGAACTTCCTCGACGGAAGCATTGCCGGGAAAGATGACATTGTTTACGGAAAGCATTGGGGACTTTGCCTGGAAACACAGCATTTTCCAGATTCACCTAACCAGGCGTCATTTCCCGATGTGATTCTCAGGCCGGGCGAAGAATACCTGGAGACGGCCATATACAGGTTTTCAGTAAGATAATCGTATATCTCTTATACAGCCCGTTTTTCTTAGCAGAATCATCCATTTGGATCTGACGCAGGGTTATGTTTCCGTCACGGGGGCTAATTGAAGGGAAAATCAGTATGCCCTGGCAAATAGCACTCTCTGTAAGGATGGCCTGCCGGTTACAATACATTTACCTTCTTCTTTTTCACCTTCAATAGGGATACACCGGATGGTTGCTTTGGTTTCACTGCTTATTTTCTCCTCTGTTTCACTTGTTCCGTCCCAGTGTGCAAGAATAAAGCCGCCCTTTGTTTTGATAATATCCCTGAATTCCTCATATGTATCTGCGCGGCTGGTGTTCTGCTCCCTGAAATCAACAGCCTTCCCGTATATGTTGGACTGCATATCCTGAAGCAGGTCATTTATCCTTTTCTCAATTCCTTCAACCGGATGCACGGACTTTTCAAGGGTATCCCTTCTCGCGACCTCCACCGTATTGTTTTCGATATCGCGGGGCCCCAGCGCGAGTCTGACAGGCACGCCTTTCAGCTCATACTCTGCAAACTTCCATCCTGGTTTGTGGGTGTCGCGATCATCATACTTTACAGAAATACCTTCGTAGTCCAGCTTTTTTCTTATCTCATCCACTTTCCGGCTTATAATATCAAGATCCTCTGCTTTTTTGTAGATCGGCACGATAACTACCTGGATGGGGGCAAGCTTTGGAGGCAGAACCAATCCCCTGTCATCAGAGTGTGCCATTATCAGCGCTCCCATCAGTCTTGTTGACACACCCCATGAGGTTGCCCAAACATGTTCAAGTTTGCCTTCACGGTTCAGAAAGGTAACATCGAATGCCTTCGCAAAATTTTGGCCGAGAAAGTGGGAAGTACCCGATTGCAGAGCTTTACCATCCTGCATAAGCGCTTCAATTGAATATGTTTCAACTGCCCCGGCAAATCGTTCAACCTCTGTCTTGATACCCCTGACCACAGGTAGTGCCATCCAGTCTTGTGCAAAGGAAGAATATATATCAAGAATTTTCATTGTTTCTCCGACAGCCTCCTCCTTTGTCGAATGTGCGGTATGACCCTCCTGCCAAAGGAACTCGGCCGTCCGTAAAAACAGCCTTGTCCGCATTTCCCATCTTACGACATTTGCCCACTGGTTAATCAGAAGGGGCAGGTCCCTGTAAGATTGAATCCAGTTTTTGTATGTGTTCCATATAATAGTTTCCGATGTTGGCCGGATGATCAATTCTTCTTCAAGCTTCGCCGTTTCATCTACAACAATGCCATTGCCTGAAGGAGAGTTTTTTAGCCGGTAATGGGTTACGACTGCGCACTCCTTGGCAAATCCCTCAACATGCGCGGCTTCCTTGCTAAGAAATGATTTTGGTATGAAGAGGGGGAAATAGGCATTTGAATGTCCTGTGTCTTTAAACATCTTATCCAGCACCGCCTGCATTTTTTCCCAGATGGCATATCCGTAAGGTTTTATAACCATGCAACCCCGCACTGATGAATATTCAGCGAGATCGGCTTTAATAACCAGATCATTGTACCATTGCGAATAATTTTCCTTCCTGCTTGTTAAACCTTTCGCCATAACTTATTATAAGTGGTATGAATTTTGTTAAATAATTTTAAATACAAAACCGACGCAAAATAACTAAAATTCCTCTTATAAAACCAATCCGGAGCTTAATCATGAATGTTAATGTCAAAATTATTATGGTTGTCGCATCTGTAGCAGGTGCGTGTTCTGCCGGGGGATATGTTTCATCTTTAAATGACGATCTTTATTATGACCCTGTAACAGATCGGGATGCAGAAACGGAAAATTATGCTGTTGAATCCATCCCTGACGCAGGTACTGATACGGTTAACATGGTTGAGGGAAGTTCCCCTGCATGGGATTATGCATGGCAGGAATATAATGTTACTCCAGCCGATACAATATGGTTTGACGATTTTCTGGTGATTGGCGCCGATACCCTTTCATGGGAGGAAGCATACGGGCACGAATCCATTTATGAAGCCGGTTATAACGGATATATATATGATCAGAGTGAAGGTTTTCACTGGACTCTGCAGCTTGCCAATTTTCAGATATATATTCCCGGGCTCTATTTTGGTCCCATATTCCTTGATAGTTACTGGTATAGCTTGTTTGAGCTTCATGGATGGCCCGGTTATATGCCCTGGGTTGCCGTTGATGGCAAAATACCCAACTACAGCTATTATATGGGATTGCCTCCCATGGCAACCGGCGAATGGGGGCCGCCGGTCAGGAGATCCCGTTTAACCGGACGTTCACTGATCGGGGCCGTCAGGAA
>SLRB01000210.1 GCA_007131165.1 Bacteroidales bacterium
AAACTACTTAAATGTCAACGAGAAGGAGGAGATAGAAGATCTTGAGAAACAGCCGGCTTTCGAGAGGAAGAAGATAAGCATCAACCTGTCAAAAAAATCAACCGGAAATCCTGTCAGCCGTTATACCCTTTCTGATGAAGGGGAAAAGGGACCCAAATTCCGGGCAGATAATGGTTATCTTCACGACAATGTAGATTAAGGTTTTCGTAACGGTAACTTATTATTATGGTCCCGCTTACGGCTTATGCCAGGTAAGCGGGTTTACCGGGCTACCGGGCAGGAAGCCCGCGGAGGATCACTTCCTGATATAATGGCACCCAACCGGGGTGGTGTTTCTTAAGGCAGCAGCTACTATTAACTGTGAGCTGACTACGGCATTCCTCAGTTCAATGATCTGCCGGGTTATCTTTGCGCTTTTATAGAACTTCATTATCCGGTGGGCAAAATAGTCAAGGTCAGCCTCTGCGCGCGCAAGTCCCCGCTCTGTCCGTATGATGCCGGCATAGTTCCACATTGTATACTGGATTGCCCGCATATCCTGTTCTATCAGCAACGGATCGAACTCCTCGGCATTTTGGGGTTCCTGCCAGTCGGGTATATTATCATACCTTTTACTTTTTATATCCTGCCTGCTTTTTGCAATGGCTTCGGCTGAAGACTTTCCCCACAGCAGCCCCTCTAGCAAAGATGCAGACGCAAGTCTGTTGGCTCCGTGCAGCCCGGTACAGGTTACTTCGCCTACAGCCCATAAGTTTTTCAGTGAAGATCTTCCTGCCATATCGGTTTTGATGCCTCCACAAAAGTAATGAGCCGCAGGGGTTATAGGTATGGGTTCTTTTGTAATGTCAATGCCTCCCCGCAGACAGGTTGAATAAATTTTGGAGAACCGTTTTTCGAGAGGCGTATTCCCTTTATAAAAGCCGGCAATGTCAAGAAGCATATATTCCTTGCCTGTTTTGCATATCATGTCGTAAACAGCTCTTGATACCACGTCGCGTGGTGCCAGGTCACCCATTTCAGAATAGTCTTTCATGAACTCCCTGCCTTGATGATCCTTCAGCCTGCCACCCTCGCCCCTTAGGGACTCGGATACAAGAAAGCGCTTTATGTCTCTGTGAAAAAGACATGTAGGATGGAACTGCACAAACTCTGCATTTATGATGTCGGCTCCTGCACGGTGTGCCATGCTTATCCCGTCACCAGTTGCAGCAACCGGGTTGGTGGTGTGGTAGTAAAGGTTTCCGGTGCCCCCGGTTGCCAGTATGACATGTCCGGAGAAGAATGTTTCGGTATTACCTGTCTGGTTATTCAGGGCATACACTCCCATCACCTCTCTTTCGCGGTATACCTCTTGTGGGTCCCTGGAGTGGTGGTTGTTGGTTATCAGGTCTATGGCAGTGTATTCGGTTAGGAATTCAACACCTGATTTTTCTGCATATGCAATGAGTGAATCTTCAATTTTATCGCCGGTATGATCTTCATAATGCACAATCCTCCTTTTACTGTGAGCCGCCTCTTCGGTATAGTCAATTTTACCCTCCTCAGATTTACTGAACTGAATTCCTACCTCATCTATCAGGAATTCAAACACAAGTGGCGGCCCTTCTTTAACGAAGAAATCGACAGCTTCAAGATTATTGTATCCTGACCCCGCTCTGAGAAGGTCGTTTCGCAGAAGTGCGGCCGAGTCGTCATCTTTTGATGCGATTATTCCTCCCTGTGCATAATAGGTATTAGTTTCATTTAATTTTGCCTCCTTCGTCATGACCAGAACATTCAGTCCGGATTTACGCAGATATATGGCACAGGTCAGACCGGCCATTCCCGATCCTATAACCACAGCGTCATAATAATTTCTCATGGTTTTTTCTTTAAACTGAAATCAAAAGATTTTATTGAAGAGGTAAGGGCTCCCGCTGAGATATAGCCAACTCCGGTAGATGCTGCCGAGGTTAGCCTGTCGTGTGTCATATTACCTGATGCCTCCGTTTCACACTTTCTGCCGATAAGCCGTACCGCTTCTTTCATCATAGAGTTGTCCATGTTGTCAAGCATAATTCTGTCAACTTCGCATACAAGGGCTTCCCTGATCTCGTCAAGATTTCTGGTCTCAACCTCAATAAAGTACCTTTTCCCCCATTTTTCCCTGATCTTGTTAACTGCGTTGGAGATCCCACCGGCTGCATCAATATGGTTATCTTTGATCATTACCATATCGTAAAGTCCCATACGGTGGTTCCTGCCTCCTCCGCACCTTACTGCATATTTCTGTAACTCCCTGAATCCCGGGATGGTTTTCCTGGTGTCGAGAATAATGACCCTGCCTGCCGTTTCTTTCACAAAATGGGATGTTTTAGTTGCTGTTGCCGAAAGTAAGGAAACAAAATTGATGGCTGTTCGCTCCGCCCTGAGTACAGACCTTACATTTCCGCTTATCTCGGCTATTATATCGCCTGAAGTGACCGGATCGGCATCATCGAAGAAGCTGGCCACCCTGATATTTTCATCAACCCTTCTCATAACACTGGCGAAGATGTCTATCCCGCAAAGTATACCGTTATCCTTTGACACCAGGATGAAAAGCTGTTCTTCTTTTTCAAATATTGCATCAGATGTTATGTCGCCTTCATTACCGAGGTCTTCTTTAAGGGCAATATCAATTAAAAGGCCGGTATTTGAGTGTCTGAACATTATCGTGGTATTTTTGATTATACCTCTTTATGCTGCTAAAGTAAAAAAAAATGCGGTTAAAACTGGTTTAACCGCACTGCAAATTGTAATGTAAATACTTAGCAAAGCCAATATTCTCAGAAAAACTGGTGTCTGTTGTCCTTTACATTGGCCTGTTCTTTCAGGGCTTCAAAAGCATCGAAATTTACCCGTGCCCTCTTGGAATTGGAGAGATTCCGCCTTACAGGCTCCAGGTCCGGGTCTTCAGGCATATCAACCGATGTTACCTTTAGTACATATACCCCGTTCTCACCGGTAACGGGTAATGAGATTACGCCGGGTTCTGTGTTTACGGCTGTGGCTATAAGCCTGGGTTCAATGCCTGCACCGGGCACCGAGAACGAAGTAAACCGTATGTTTTGTGCCTGCTCTACCTGGGTATTGAGGTTTCTTGCCAAATCGTCCAGGTTGCCTGCTTCTGCAATCTTCTCATTTAGATTTGATACGATAATTTCACCCTTCCTCTCGCGGACAAGGATTGATTCGATCTCATCGCTCACCTCCTCCAGTGACTGGTATCCTTCCTGCCTTACCCTTGTTAATGCAGCAATAATAAACCTGTCGTCTATTTCCATTATAGGCGAAATTGCATTTTCCCGTGCATCATATGCCCATCTTATTAGTTCCCTGGCCTGTTCAAGCCCTGGCAGCTCCCTGTCGCCAATGAGAACGTTATTTGCCATGCGTATTGACAGGCCTTCTTCCTCTGCTCCCTCGACGAACTTTTCATATGTGTCGTAGCGCCCGGCAAACTGGCTTGCCCGGGTAAATATTCTCTGGTAGGTGGCAGAGCTTGGTGTTACTTCGCGTGCAAGGGTTGCGTACCTGACTTTTTTTGTTTCCCTGGCACGGTCGGTAACCTGTACAATATGAAAGCCAAACTGTGTCTCAACCATAAAAATCTCTCCCCTTCCGGCAGAAAAAGCGGCATCATTAAATTCACGTACCATCATTCCTTCTTCGAACCAGCCAAGGTTTCCGCCATCAAACCTGGTACCCATATCATCTGAATACTGCATTGCCATTATACCGAAATCTTCTCCCCGCCTCGCAGCTTCCAGGAGGCTGTCTGCCCTGTTCCTGGCCTGCATGTGCTCAAGTTCAGGCCCCGGCTGGATAAGTATATGTCTTGCCCTGACAGAGTCCGGAACGAAATTTATCTCCACAAGCCGTGCAATCTTGTAGGTGTTGTCTTCAAAATAGGGACCGTAGGTTTCTCCGGGTTCTGCACTGAAAAGAAAGTCAGCTATGTTTTCCGGAAGGTCTTCGTAGCTGTGGTTGCGCGGATCGTAGGGAATATCGGAGTTAAGATTTATGAACTGCCTTACTTCCTCTACTTCGGCAAACTCATCCTCCATATCTTCGATCCATTCGAGTGCCAGCATATTATCTTCCTCCGACGGTGCTATGTCGAATGCAACGTATTCGAGGTCTCGTGATGCTGTTTGCCTGAATTCGTTTCTGTTTTGCCTGTAATAGCGTCTTACATCTGCAGGCGTTACATCTACAAGACTGTCGTGAACAGTATTGTAGCGCTGGACAATAAATTCAAAATCAACACTTTTATTGTTCTCTTTCCATGCATGCTCAGCCTGTAATGATGTAACATAAAGTCCTTTGCCAAGGAGATTATTGTATTTTGTCATCGCCCGTTCCCTGGCAATTTCCCGTTCAATATATAGCCAGTAAGCACGCTGTTGCCCCGTCGGGTCCTGATCCATTGTCTGAAGGAACCGGATGACGGCAGACCGGTCGAACGTGCCGGTAGAGGGATCGGTAAAAAGCTGGCGGACTATCGGGTGTATATTGGCACCCTGGATCATGTCAAAAAGCTCCTCAGGACTTACATCAAGTCCGAGTCGCCCGTACTCCTCCTCCATTATGATCTCCCTGAGCAGAAGCTGCCATGCCTCTTCCATTATCATCTCATGAGTTTCAGTATCAAGAGCTGTTTCGCCGGTGTTAAGCATGTATATCTCGGTAAGCTGGTCGACTTTTTGCTGGAACCTCTCAAATGATATCGATTTTCCTGCAATTTCAGCAATTTCAAACTGTCTGTTGGTAAACAGTGACGGGCCCGACCCAAGGATGTCTCCAAGGATAAATGCGAACAACGCCAGTCCGATTACGACTGTTACCAGCACTCCCGCACGATTTCTTATTTTTTCCAGTGTAGCCATTTGTTTGTTTCAGTATTATAGGTTTCCTTTTTTTTGGAGTTACGAAGATAATAATTTATACAATTAATAAGGAGCTGTATCATATTATTATGACCTGTAACCGATAGCAAAAAGAGCTGCAGTTCCCGGCAGCCCTTTTATGCTATAAATAATTTTAAACAGGTTCTGGCAATGAAGATCTCTAATTTCTCGCCCTTACCCGTGTTGTCTCGTTTATCCAGCATCCCACGGTATAAGTTTGACCTTCCTGGTAACCGTGGAAGAATATTGTTTCGTTATCGGGAAAGTAAGCCCGGTATGTCTCTATCATCCTGTCGGCCTCTGCCCTGAGTGAAGGGTCTACCCTCTTAACTTCATTAAACCTGTCGACTGCAGCCCAGTATACGGTTCTGTTCTTGAACTCTGCATCTTCCTCTCCGGCAAAGCAGTTGGTTTCTGATACGTAAAGGCTGCCTATATGCATGTGTGCACGGCCGAGTGACGGGTTGTCATCCAGAGCCTGGCGTGCATACTGGCGTGATAGCTGCTTGTCGCCCTTCGACTGGTTGATAATTAATGCGAGTTCCAGGTAATAATTTGCACGTTCCTTGGGGTTATCCTGCAGCTCAATAGCTTCACGGAGATATTCTATAACCTTGTCGTCATTGTTCCTTGCCCTGTGCATGGCAGAAATACTGATGGCTGTTTCGGGCGTTGGATCAAGCACATGCAGCTTTTCTGAAGTTGCCAGGTAAAGATCGGTTTCTGTGCACCCCGTATTGGCAAGCAGGTCGTGGACTTTGTTTAGCAACTCAACATCTTCCGGAGAGGCGTAAACCTGGTCGGCAAACAAGTCGATCAGCGCATCACAGTCGGCAGCACCGCTGTCTGCAAATAAACCTTCTACCGTTTCACGGGCCTGAATGAGCTGGTCGCTCTCCGATCTCTCAAGGGCGTTATCGATTACATCTGTCAGCCAGGTGTATGTTTCAACTACATGTTCGCTGTCGACCATGCCTGCAGCATACTTACCCACTGTTACAGTCATATATGTTGCAACAACTGCATGAGAGGGGTTGTGGGCAGAAAGCCTTATAGACTCAGCAAGTGCCTCATATCCCGGGCCTGCTTCTTCGACATTGCGGTTGTATCTGAAATAGAACAACCCCTTTCTGCCATATACATTACCAGGATCGCCGAAATTAACGCCTTCATATGCCTCCATCCTTCTGTCGAACATCATCATGGCTGTATCAAGGTAGGCGTTTCTCTCTTCTTCAGTCTCGGCAGTTTCGATCATATGGCCCAGTATGGTTTCCCCCCAGATGTAGATATTCCTGGTTGACTGAGGAAACTCATCAATGAGCAATCTCCAGAAATCCATCGCACCTTCATAATTCTCCTGCCTGTAACGGTCGCCGAAAAGCGAGATATTTCTAAGGCACCTGATGCTGTCTTCCGGCGTTTCTCCAAACCTTCCGGTTTGAGCCAGTATATCCCCCTGACTCAACATGACAGTTGCGAAGACAAGTAATCCTTTTATTAGTAGATTTTTCATGATTCTGTTTTATTGTATTAAAATTTCCGGAAAATAGCGACAAATATAAAAATCTATCTTAAAAACTCGTTGTTATTCCGGTTATTTATTAGTTAAAAAATCTTTCAGGGCATTTCTATCATTATTATTATCAAAACCTGTGCCAAAGAGTTGTGCAATAATGCCTTAGTGATGCAATGATTTGCAGTCCAATGATTTGTGCACCTGCATGTTGTAAATTACAAAAATAAAACTATTTCATTAGTTTTGCAATATTTCATAGATAAAAAGTGATACTTCCTGTATCTATCCCGCACTTTATTAATAATTTACCCGGTTTCAGGCAGTTTAAGGTTAACAAGTTCAATCCTTGTCTTGCTCATTTTTATTATTTCGAATCTAAAGGGTTTTATCACAAGCTTCTGGTTGGCTTTTGGTATGCTTTCATGGTGATAGATAATAAAGCCGGCAAGTGTTTCGTATTCTTCGGTCTTTGGTATACCCAGGTTATATTTGTCGTTCAGGTAATCTATCTCATGCCTGCCCGAGAAAACAAACTCATTTTCTGCGATCTGCCTCTCTTCAAGGTCAACTGTATCATGTTCGTCTTCGATCTCGCCGAATATCTCCTCCATGATATCTTCAATGGTAACCATTCCCGCAGTCCCCCCGAATTCGTCAACGACTACTGCGACACTCTTTTTTTCTTTTATAAAGAGTGACAACAGCTTGTGCGCCACCATTGTTTCGGGTACGATAATTATTCGGTTGAGCATTGACCGTATGCTCTTTGGATTCTTGAAAAAATCCTTCGAGTTTATATAACCAATGATATTGTCTATGGTGTTTTTGTATATCAGTATTCTTGCATAGCCTGTCTCGATGAAACTCTGCTTTATCTCCTCCAGCGGGGTATTAATTTCAAATGCAGCGATTTCCGGTCTTGGGACCATGCATTCACGTAATTTGACCGTTGAGAAGTCCAGGGCATTCTGAAAGAGTTTGATGTCATTTTTAAGATTGTCCTCTTCCTGCATCTCTATTCGGCTTTCCCGCACAAAGTGGTCAAGGTCAATCTTTCCGAAAACGTTCCTTTTGTCATCATTTGACACGTCAGTACCCAGCAGGTACTTCATAAGAAAATTACCGATGCCTATGATACTTTTGCTTACAGGGTATAGCACAATGTAAAAAAACATCACCGGCAATGACAACGCATTAAGAACAAGGTTTGGCTTCAGCCTGAAAATGGCTTTTGGAAGGAATTCGGCAGTAATCAGGATTATTATGGTGGCAATTACAGTCTGTATAAGAAAAACCGTAAATTCCGATGATATGAAACGCTGTATTTGCGGTTCCAGGATAACCGCCATGGTTATGCCGTAAACAACAAGAGCTATATTGTTGCCGACAAGCATTGTGGCAATATACTGGCCCGGGTTCCTTGCAAAAAGTGATGTGACTTTTGATGCAAAAGTACCCTGCTTTTTTTCAAGTTCAAGCCTGAGCTTGTTTGAAGAAATGAAAGCTATCTCCATGCCTGAAAAAAAGGCGGAGAACAGCAGGCTCACAATGATGATCGGCAGTGCACTCATTTGTGTTAGTCTTTACGTGACTTTCTGAGGTTTCTCCGGTAAAGATACATCAGGACCGACATAAGTGCGATCACGAAAAACATTATGCTTTCTGAGATACCTGCCTGCATCCAGTTGTATATGCCGGCGAGAAGGCTTAACACTGCGAGGCTCAGCCAAACCAGTTCCAGCACATGAATAATATTCTTTTGCATATTCAGGTCTCTGTATGAAGTAAGGGAGTTATATGGCCTTTATAAATCATCATCATCAATGTAAATTGTTCCCTGGATTTTTTTGATCTTCCACCGGGTAAAGGTTTCATCAGCCTCAAAACCTTCTCCCATTATTACTTCATTCGGGCGTGTCACCCTTACATAACTTTCTGAGTAAATTTTCCTGTCCCTCTCATCCCAGAAAAGCTGTTCGGTATTAAGGATCTCTCCTGCCTTGTTGATAACTACAACACTGTCTCTGGCCTCCCAGAGGTCTTTGCCGGCATAATATATTGCATACCTGCTTTCAAGCTGTGATTCTACGTTGCCATTTCTGTCAAAGAATTCGGCAAACACGCCTGCGGGGAATTCTGTATAATCGTCATTGAGCTGAGAATATCTATGGATTTCGGGTGCCCGGATCCTGAGCTGCAGCCTGGCAGAATCGGTATATCTTATTTCTGCATTGATCATTGACTGGCTGGGCATGAGAGTATCCTGGGAAAGTGATTTGATAACCTCAATATCATTTTCACAGGAGGAAATTGTTAAAAAAAAGATCAATGCAGCAAATATCCTGCATGCAAAAATGCACATATTTACTGAACCGTGACCTGTTATTTTTTTTAATTTCACTGTTCTGCCGTGTATTATGCAGCGCGTTTAAATCCTGATTGCCGGTACCGTGTTGTATCCAGCCATGTCAATGAAAAGGGGCTCCTGTTATTCATACCTCCGCCGGTGGAACCAGAAATCGTGGAGCGAAAGGCTGACATTGAACATCACGTAATTCTCCTGGATAAGATTGAATTCCCTTGTTCCTCTTTTGCCGATATCGACCGAGAAATTAAATGTTGAGCGTGTATTCCCATAAGGGATACCCATTCCGATTGTAACACCGTAGTCTGTCAGCTGATGCCCCCTCAGACGGAGGTATGTATCGGTGTAATGAAAACCAAGGCGGTAATGAATCCTTCTCCATATACTTCTGAAGTCTGTGTAGTCGGGGGTGTATTGTGCCCCTACACTGAAAGAGGAGCTGTTGACCAGCGAATCCCGCTGCTGGTCGAGGAAACTGACATCAGACCATTGCTGAATGGTATAATCGGCCCCAACTAAAAATTTGTTTTCCCTGCCGAATGAAAACCCGGCGCCGTACCTTGCCGGCAACTCAATAGTACTTGAAGTAGCCACGTAGTTATGTACGGTGTCCCTTGCCTGTCCAATCTCAGTGGTAAGCTCGTTTATGATCAGCCAGTCCTGATCGGTGTTCAGCGGGGTCTTGTTTTCATAGATAACTCCCAGGGTAAACCGGTAGTCTTCCATTATCCTGCCAGAGTACTGCAAGCCATACCTTAGATGAAAGTCACCAACGATTGCCCGGGATTTGCTCCTGACCGAAAAAGTCCTTTCAGATCCGGGAAACATTAAATCACGGGACTGGTTGAGTGCTCCGAACATATATGAGAGGTTTATCCCTGCTGAAAGATTGTCAGTTATCCTGATTGCGTTTCCCAGGAAAAACTGGTTAATCCCTCCAGACCCTTCATAATAGTGCTCCGATTGCTCGGCCAGGTCAACATCAATAATCTTGTAGCCCATTTGGCTGTAAGGCACCAGTCCGATATTTGTTTTCCAAATCCTTGAAACCGGAAAACCTATTGCCAGGTGGCTAAGGGTTATATTACTAACGTTGTGGGTGCCTTCAGATCCCCGCAGCTGCATGGTATTGCCGGCAACACCGGTTGAAAAGATGAACGACATGGTATCCACTGCTGCAGCTGCCGCAGGGTTCATGTAGTTTATATGATTGGACTCCCTGAGCCCGTAACCAATTCCTCCCATACCCTGGTTACGTCCGAAACCTTCTTTTGTGATATCACCGATACCAAAACGGGAATAGGGTGAATATGAGTTTTTTTGTGCCTGGACCCCGGACAACATGAAGAAAGTTGACAAAACCAGTAATAAATACCTACTATTTGCTCGCATTGTGTTTTAATATTGCATTTAACCCTGTAAAGATCAGATCAGGATCCACAAAGATGGTGCTTTTTACTTTTTTATCAAAGTATCTTGCATCTCCACCGGTTAAAATTATTACCGGATTGTTGAATTTTTGCCTGATTAAACTGATATATGATTCAATCTCAAAAAGAGTTCCGTTCATAACACCCCACGCAATGGCTTCTTCGGTATTGCGCGCAAAATACCCCGTTTCAAGGCGGGGACCTGCAAGGGGAAGCTTGCCGGTGAATTCGTTAAGTGCCCTGAATCTCATGTTGACACCCGGTGAAATATTACCGCCCAGGTACCTTCCGTATTCATCAATCACGTCAAACGTGACAGCTGTTCCGGCATCAATTACGAGAACGTTCTTTCGGGGATAATTATTGCAGGCACCGGCAATAGCCGCCAGACGGTCCTTGCCGAGGGTGGATGTTGTAAGGTAGAGGTTTTCAAACGGGACGGCAGTGTCACTGCCAAAGAGCATGACTGAAGGGAAGTGTTGCTCAAGAAGCCTCTTCAGGGAGGCGGCTTCGCCTCTGACAGAGCACAGGATGACATGCTCAATCCCCTTCCAGTCATTCTTAATACTCTCAATTTCCTGGCTACCAATGTTTGCCCATCGTTTTCTGCCTTCAATCCTGTCATTCCTGAAGAAGGCCGCCTTTACTCCCGAGTTGCCGATATCAATACAGAGGGTTCTCATAAAGTTAATGCAAATGCACAAAAGTATTAATTATACCTCAAAATTTTATACTTTTGCTCCTTAACCTGAAACAGGCGGATTACAGAGGGAATCGACACAATCTCCCCGCTTGTAAGTACAGGCTGTTTGCACATCAGCCAGACTAAGTATAAATTTATTAACAAAAAACTAAGCAATCATGAAGAAACGGTTTTTATTATTGTTATCAATTATGATGTTTGCCGGAGGCGGGCTTAACTCTTACGGACAGCTCTACGACACCGGCGTAGGTGCCAGGCTGGGATTGTTCAACGGGTTTACTGTAAAGCACTTTGTCGAGGAGGGTAGGGCAATTGAGGGTATACTCTCAACGAGGTGGAACGGGTTTATAATAACCGGTCTTTATGAATTCCAGCGGCCTTTTCCTGACGTCGACAACCTGGAATGGTTTATTGGAGGAGGTGCACATGTTGGGTTTTTTCAGGAGGGCAGGTACAGGGGTACCGATGTCACCAGTATTGTAGGCATTAACTTTATTGGTGGTGTTGAGTATACTTTTGAGGAGTTCCCTTTTTCGGTAAGCCTGGACTGGAAACCGGCCTTTAATATTCTTGGCCGCAATGACTGGTGGGTTGACGGGATCGCCCTTTCATTGCGCTACACTTTCAGGTAACATTAGTTGAAAAAGCTGTAATCGTACCTGTATTGTACCCTGAAACTGTAGGTTGCATAATAACTCGTAACGCTTTTCATATTTCCCAGGCTGTCGTATGTGTAATCCCTGGAAGAATAATTGTCTGAGTTCTCATTGTACCAGGATTCATTTACCAGCCTGCCGCGGTCGTCATAGGTGTACCGGTGGGTAACGGTTTCATGCCCCTGCCGGTTCACCCTGCTGACCATGGTTAACATCCCGTCATCATAGGTAAATATATCCCTGTACTGCATCTGGTCACCCTGGAAATGTCTTTCGCCTTTTTTCAGGCCGTTTTCATAAGTATATTCAACTTTCCGCACCAGGTTCCCGTCTTTGTCATAATAGGATTCGGCCAGAAGGTTACCGGCATTGTCGCTTATCAGCCGGATTTTTTCGGTTACTGTATTGTCGGGAAGCACAACCGAGATATTTGTCTCGTTGCCATCGTATGAGAATATCCTCTTTTCCCTGAGATTCCCTCCTGCGGTATAATGGATCTCTTCGGGCTTCCTGTCACTGTTGAGGTGATAAATATTGCGGTAATCTCTTATCCCGTCAAATCCCCATTCGGCAATCCTGTTTCCGTTGGCGTCAAACCTGGTCATCCTGCTGAATGTAACCCTGTTACTCCGGCTGTCAAAAACCTGGTATTCGATCCTGTTTCCGTTATTATCGAACCGGCTGGTAACCCTCCTTGATTCCTCGCCCCGCGAATTATAGGTTATCTCTTCAACCTGGTATCCATTGTCGTCGTATACTGCCTTAAGGCTTATGGTCCCGTTTTCAGCGGGCCTGTTATCAATTACCGGGTGATTCCATTCGGTTATTGAATTGATACGGCTTTCCCTGATCTGGTCTTTGTCCAGTCCCGAGATATTACTTTGGGCATTTACATCCGCTGCCTTATATAAAAAAAGGCATGTTAACAGCACCAGTGTTGTACGCATGTGAACAAATGGTAATTATTGGCTTTTATCATGCTTTTACTTTGGTGCCTGTGTTTTTGTTACATATAGCGGCATGTTTTGGATAATAAACAAAGCTTCTTTTGCCGGCTGGCTTATATCCCCGAAAGGGAACATTAAGAAATTATTGCATCCGGCCGCTTAATTTAAAATGAGGCTTTCCCGCTCCAGCTCCCGAAGGATTTCGAGTGCCCTGGCCACAGAATCCACTTTCTGGATGGTCAGTGTAAGTTTGTTCTTCTTTTCCCTTAAATTGAAGTGCGGGTGTTTCTGCAATGCCCCGAGTATCCCTGTGAAGACCGGTGAACGGTAATATTGGGAATCCTGGTTCGAAATGAAGAATATGACCATCTTCCCGTTCTTAAGTGATATTTTTTCAAAACCCAGATGGATTGCTGCCTGGCGTAGCCTTACTATATTCAGCAGCTCGCGGGTTTGTTTGGGAGGAGGCCCGAACCTGTCTTCCAGATCTGCTTCAAAACCTGAGAGTGCCTGCTCACTGCTGATATTGTCGAGCATGCGGTACAGCCTGATGCGTTCGCTGTTGCCCGGAACGTAATCATCGGGCAACAACAGTTCAAGGTCGGTATCAATAAGGCAATCGGTTATATAATTATTTCCGGTAGCATGATGTGCCTTCTTATTGTCAAACACTTCGCTGAATTCTGTTTCACGCAATTCTCTCACAGCCTCATCAAGTATTTTATGGTATGTCTCAAAACCGATATCGGCAATAAAACCGCTTTGCTCCCTGCCTAAGAGGTTGCCTGCACCTCTTATGTCAAGGTCCTGCATTGCTATGCTAAATCCGCTTCCAAGAGCTGAGAACTCTTCAATAGCCCTTAATCGCTGCCTTGCCTCACGGGTGATGGACTGGGGGGGAGGGACAAGGAGGTGGCAGAATGCTTTCTTGTTTGAGCGGCCCACCCTGCCTCTGAGCTGGTGCAGATCGCTCAGCCCGAAATGGTGTGCGTTATTTATGATAATGGTGTTGGCATTGGGTATGTCAAGTCCGGATTCTATTATGGTAGTTGAAACAAGAACGTCATATCTGCCTGATATAAAGCCGAGCATTATGTTTTCGAGCCTGCTGCTCTCCATCTGGCCGTGAGCGGTTACAGTGCTGATTCCCGGGCATGCCTTATTTATTGCAGCCTCAATGTCGGCAATGTTCTGCACCCTGTTGTGAATAAAGAATACCTGTCCGCCTCGGCCTGTTTCATTCTCAATCGCCTCCCGTATTGTTTCAGTATCAAACCGGTCTAGACGTGTTTCGACAGGGTACCGGTTTGGAGGAGGTGTGTTTATTATCGCCATGTCCCTCGCACCCGAGAGTGAGAACTGGAGAGTGCGCGGAATGGGAGTTGCTGTTAGCGTCAGAGTATCTACATTCAGCTTCATTTTTTTCAGCCTCTCCTTAATCGCCACTCCGAATTTCTGCTCTTCGTCAATTACAAGGAGCCCCATATCCTTAAAAATTACATCCTTGCTTATTATCCGGTGGGTCCCTATCAGAATATCTATTTTGCCTTCTGCCAGCCTGCTGATTATTTCTTTTTGTTTTTTTGCCGATCTGAACCGGCTAAGATGTTCAACGGTGCATGGAAAATCTTTGAGCCTCTCGGTAAAGGTATTGTAATGCTGCATGGCCAGAATTGTTGTGGGAACAAGCACTGCAACCTGCTTGCTGTCGGCAACGGCCTTGAAGGCAGCCCTTATGGCTACCTCGGTCTTTCCGAAACCAACATCCCCGCATACCAGCATATCCATCGGGGTGGCCGATTCCATCTGTTCTTTTACCATATTTGTGGCCTTGAACTGATCAGGGGTGTCTTCGTAAATAAAGGATGCTTCGAGTTCCTTTTGCATGTATGTATCGGCCGAAAACCTGAATCCTGTTTCCATTTTCCTTTTGGCATAGAGTGTTATCAACTCCCTTGCCATGTCTTTAACCTTCCCTTTGGTCCTTTCCTTAACCTTTTGCCAGGCGGCAGAGCCAAGTTTGTGAATTTTGGGAGGTATGCCGTCCTTACCTTTATATTTTGATATCCTGTGCAACGAGTGTATACTGACGTAAAGGATATCGTTGTCTTTATAGGCAAGTTTGAGCGTCTCCTGTATCCTGCCGGAAACTTCAATTTTTTCAAGTCCGCCGAACTGGCCTATGCCATGGTCGATATGCACTACATAGTCACCAGGCTTCAGGTCGTTCAGTGTTTTAAGGTCAACAGCTTCCTTCCGTTTAAATCCTTCCCTGATGCGGAAACGGTGATAGCGTTCAAATATCTGGTGGTCGGTATAGCAGCATATTTTAAGGTCATGGTCGGTAAAGCCCTGATGTAGGCCTGAAAGTACAGGAATAAAGTGAACCGGGCCATGGATCTCATTAAAAATTTCTTTCAGTCTTTCAAACTGTTTTTCATTTTCGGAGAATATGTAATTAGTAAATCCCTTTTCACTGTTATCATAGAGGGTTTCAGCCAGCAGCCTGAAGTTTTTACTAAAAGCCGGCTGGGGAGAGGTATTGAACCCGGCCTTATGACTGACACCGAAAAAGGGTGCCTGTCCGGTTTCTACTACCGTTAGCCGCTTCATACCGGCCAGTATCTCGTCGCTGCTGGCAAAAAGCTCTTTTACCTCAATACTTTCACTTGCGAATTCTTCGGCAAAAAAACCCGGATCAAGCGAATTGAAGAGCTCGTCAATGTTTGCCAGAGATAATCCTGCATCTTTTGCCCAGACAACCGTATCGGCGTCAAGCAAGGACAAAAGCGAGCACAACGATCCTGATTTACCTGATGCCGGTCTGCCAATCCTTGTGTCGGGTATAATAACAACAGATCCGGTTTTTTTCTCGGAGGTTTGAGTTTCTATATCGAAGTACCTGATCGATTCAATCACATCGCCAAAAAAATCAATCCGGCAGGGCCGGTCATCTGAAAAGGAGAATACATCTATAATTCCGCCCCTGATGGCAAATTCGCCGGGCTCATATACAAAATCCGTTTCCCTGAATCCATATTCAATCAACACCTCTGTAAGGAAGCTGCGTGATACGGTTTCCCCTGTCCGGAGGCTGGTACTGACCTTCTTCAGGTCATCCTTTGTCATGACTTTTTCAAAGAGTGCCCCGGGCCAGGTCACGATTGCGGCAGGCCCACCGCCGGATGAAAGGTGTCTCAGCACTTCTGTCCGTTGTATCATCCCGGCCGGATCGGTCTTTCCTGCATGAAGTGTGCGTCTGAAAGAAGAAGGAAAGAAAAAAACCGGGTTCTGGCCACACAGATATTCCAGATCGTTGAAGAAATAAGCTGCCTCCTCTTTGTCGCCAAGCAGAAAAAGATAGCTGCCCGGTCTTTTCCTGATGACTGCCGATGCAGCCATTGAATGTGATGAACCTGCCAGTGACCTCACATGGCATCTGGCAGGCAGGTTGCCGGCCAGCACTTCGAGCAGGGTGGTGACGCCGGGATGCGACAGGTATAGGTCTTTGGGTTTGACTTGCACTTTTTGTTAATTGTATTTCTGCCCGTATGATTACCGGAGTTTCACCGGCTTGCCGGTTCCGGAACAGGTAGGTGTTGATTTTTTTTTTGATTTTGAACAGCAAAATTAATTATTTTAAACGACTAATATTAATTGTCGCCTGTTGTGCCTAAAGCAGTAGCCAGGCCATGCAGGTTTTTTCACAACGGATACCCCGGTTAGCTAAACTCTGTGAAATAAGTGGTATTTGGATAACTTTGCAGCAGTTTTACTGATTATCCATTCATCTATGATAGTTTACAAATTCGGAGGAGCTTCGGTAAGCTCGGCAGAGGCGATCAGGAACCTGTACGCCATAATATCGGAAAGGGAAGGGGAACTTTTCATGGTGGTTTCGGCCTTTGGAAAGATGACCAATGCCCTGGAGAATCTCGTTGACAGCTGGTACCGCGGGGGTGACGAGAGGTTTCTCCTGCTTGGCAGGATTAGGGAATACCATGAGAATATAATTTATTCTCTCTTTGGTAAGGGCAGTGATGTAGTTATCAATGATTTCAATAACTGCATCTCGGCGGTTGAAAGTAAGCTCAGAAGCAGTCCCTCGCGAAGTTATGATTATGAATATGATCAGGTTGTCAGTCTCGGTGAGCTGGCTTCGACCAGAATCGTAAGTTTTTACCTTGAAAGCAGAAATATTGCAACTTACTGGGCAGATGCCCGTGAATGGCTGATAACCGATGATACGCACAGGGAGGCCAATGTCGATTTTACCTTTTCGCTTAAGAGACTTAGGAATGTCGTTTCCAAAGCCGGAGGGAGGGTGGTTGTAACACAAGGGTTTGTCGGCGGTACAAGAAACGGCGCAACAACTACCCTGGGCCGGGAAGGCTCTGATTACACGGCGGCTGTAGCGGCAAATCTTCTTGACGCCGGCAATGTTGTTGTCTGGAAGGATGTTCCGGGTATTCTTACTGCCGATCCGCTCTTTTATCCGGGGGCTGATAAAATAGATGAAATCTCATATCATGAGGCAATAGAGCTGTCTTATTACGGCGCCAAGGTAATTCATCCCAAAACGATCAAGCCCCTGCAGAACAAGAATATCCCTCTTCATGTAAAATCGTTTACCGATCCCGCGGGGAGCGGGACCATTATAAGTGACAGAGGTGGCGCTGCGGAGCTGAAGCCTGTGGTTATAGTTAAAAATAACCAGATGCTTGTATCCCTTACTCCCAAAGATTTTTCATTTGTGGTAGAGGACTGCCTCAGCCGGGTATTTGCTGTTTTTTTCAGGCACCGGACCAAAGTCAATCTCATACAGCATTCGGCCATCAGTTTTACACTATGCATGGATAACAGCGGCCGGTTGACCGGGCGGCTGCTGGATGAACTCAGGGGCGATTTCAGGGTTCTTTATAATGAGGGCCTTGAGCTTGTAACTATAAGGCACTATACCGACCACTGTATCAAGGAGCACACCTCGGGTCGAACCGTTCTTGTTGAACAGCGCAGCCGCAATACTGTGCAGTTTGTTATCAAATGATCCGTCCGAAACTTGAGATTATCTTGGATGCCATTACTTCGGCCAGCCGTTTGTTCGATTCGTGCGTCCATCCGGCAATATGGGGGGTGAGTAGCACCCTGGGATGTTCAAGCAGGAACTGGTAATCATCTGGCAGATTCTTGCGGTGAAGTTCCTCGAAATTCGATTTCTCATATTCAAGAACATCAAGTGCCGCTCCCTTAACCTTGCCGGTTTTCAGGTTCCTTACAAGGTCGGGAGT
>SLRB01000290.1 GCA_007131165.1 Bacteroidales bacterium
ACTATTGTCATACTTAATAAAACCCTTATTTCATATTTTCGCCAGCGATGATTTTTCCAGAATGAATATAATCATTTTTAATATTAATTTCTTTAAGCCGGATTGTTTCAATTTGGAATTATTTTGTACATTTGCTTGCGTTTTTTTTGTTTGGTTATCTTATTCCAACATATTCAGGATATTACTCCGTAGATGCAGTTAAAAATAAATTATATAAATAGTTAAAATTTATCCATATGGAAAATAAACTTCAGGAACTAACCGAGAAGATCTACGCTGAAGGAGTCGACAAGGCAAATCAGGAGGCACAGCAAATTATAGATAATGCAAGGGCCGAAGTTGAGAAGATGCACGAGAAAGCCGGTAAGGAAGCTGAACAGATAGTAGACAAAGCAAGGAAAGAAGCAGAAGAGATTAAAAAGAACGTTGACTCGGAAATTAAACTTTCTGCAAGGCAGGCAATCAGCACCATCAAGCAGCAGATTACCGAGCTTATCACGGCCAGGGCAACCGGCGAAAAGGTAAAAGAGAGTTTTGACGACAAGGAGTTCCTTCAGAAGATAATAGAAACGGCTGTAAAAAACTGGGACCCCAAATCAACCAGGGGAATTGACGTTACGGTCCTTCTCCCCGAAAAAAACCGCAAGGAGCTTGATGAGTATTTCAGCAAAAAGCAGAAGGCTCTGCTTGACGCCGGACTTGAACTGAGGTTTGATGACAGCATGGAAGCCGGATTTAAAATCGGCCCGAAAGATGGCAGTTACCAGATCAGTTTTACCGACGAGGATTTTGAGAATTTTTTTCGGACTTATCTCAGGCCCCGTACAACAGAATTGCTCTATTCGGATAAAGAATAGCATCAGCCTGACCGGCTGCGTACGAACGCCGCACTGTAATGGTTGATTGTCTTCCCGGGAGTATTGTTGTGATAGAAGCGTTTTGAGGAAAATAAAATTGAACTAATCTGTACAAATACATAATGTTTGGAAGAAATTACTACTACCTGGTTGCCGGATTGCCGGACATACTGCTTGACCAGAAAAAACTGAACTTCTCTATTGCCGATTTCAAAGAGGAGATGTCATACCATCTTCACCCGGATGATTACAGGCTTGTGGAGATGCTTTTTCTGCCTGCCGATAACTTGAATTTGCTGAACCTGCTTACAAAATCGGAAAAGGAGTATGATGACAGCGGGAAATACTCCGGTGATTTGCTGGAGGAGGAGATAAGGGAACCGGCTTCCCTGCCTGAATACATGCAGCGCTTCATTATCGCATATAAAAATGAGACCCCCCTTTTCGAAGATTTATCATGGGAAGACCAGCTGACCTGGCTCTATTATAACCATGTCATGGCCTGCTCCAATGAGTTTTTACGCGACTGGTTTGAATTTGACCTGAACATCAGGAATATTGTGGCCGGCATAAATGCAAGAAAGCATGAACTAAAGGGTGACAAGTACCTGATAGGCGACAATTATATTGTGCAGGCAGTCAGGAAGAGTACATTAAAGGATTTCGGCCTTGCCAATGATTTTGAATATATGGAGAAGCTGATCTCTGTGCAGGATAATGATAATCTCCTCGAAAGAGAGAGAGCTATGGACATGATGAGGTGGGATTACCTGGATGAGGCAAATACATTCAATTATTTCACAGTTGAAGTACTGCTTGCATATATAATCAAGCTCCAGATGGTACAACGCTGGCTGGATATGGATCAGGAGACCGGCCAGGAGTTGTTCAGGAAACTTCTCGATGAGCTTGAGCAGAGTTATGAATTCCCAAAGGAATTCACGGTGAACCAGAGAGGCAGTAATGCCTGATCATTGCCCGGTATCAATGGCCGGTATATTATAACAGATCCTACATCATGAGTTGAGAAATACTGATAAAATAATTCGCTAACTATAGTTATAATGAAAGAAAATAATTTAACCAGGGGTAAAGTGACCGGTGTTATCGCCAACCTAGTGATGGTTGAAGTTGACGGACCGGTTTCTCAAAATGAAATTTGCTACATCAATCTCGAAGATGTCAAGCTGATGGCCGAGGTCATCAAGGTATTCGAAAAACGTGCCTATATCCAGGTATTTGAAAGTACTCGCGGACTAAAAATTGGTACGGAGGTGGAGTTTACCAGGGGAATGCTTGAAGTGACACTCGGTCCGGGCATCCTTTCAAGGAACTATGACGGATTGCAGCATGACCTTAACAAGATGGACGGCGTGTTCCTGAAACGGGGTGATTATACCCCCGCACTGGACGACAAGAAGAAATGGTCTTTTAAACCACTTGCAAAGGAAGGCGATAGCGTGGTTGCCGGTGACTGGCTCGGAGAGGTAAATGAGAATGAGCAGCCGCACAGGATCATGGTACCGTTTAAATTCGAGGGCAGGTACAAGGTCAAGAGCGTTGTTCCGGAGGGAGAGTATACCATTAATGATACAATAGCCGTCCTTACCGATCAGAAAGACAATGAGGTACCCGTCACAATGGTACAGAAGTGGCCCGTTAAGGTTCCCATCAAGACCTACAAGAACAAACCGCGCCCTTTCAAGCTGCTTGAAACAGGTGTAAGGACCATGGATACACTGAACCCAATAGTGGAAGGAGGAACCGGATTTATTCCCGGACCCTTTGGCAGCGGTAAAACCGTACTTCAGCATGCTATATCAAAACAGGCCGAAGCCGACATCGTGGTGGTTGCAGCCTGTGGTGAAAGGGCCAATGAGGTTGTGGAGATTTTTGCCGAGTTCCCGGAGATAGATGACCCGCGTACAGGCAGGAAACTGATGGAGCGTACCACTATTATTGCAAACACCTCAAACATGCCCGTTGCTGCCAGGGAGGCTTCTGTATATACAGCCATGACCCTGGCTGAATACTATCGCGCAATGGGCTTGAAGATATTACTTTTGGCCGACTCAACATCACGTTGGGCGCAGGCTCTGAGGGAAATGTCCAACCGCATGGAAGAGCTTCCAGGCCCGGATGCCTTCCCGATGGACTTGCCGGCCATTATCTCAAACTTTTATTCAAGGGCAGGTTTTGTCTACCTGAACAATGGCGAGTCAGGCTCCATCACCTTTATCGGCACTGTTTCGCCAGCCGGAGGTAACCTGAAGGAACCGGTAACCGAATCGACCAAGAAAGCCGCACGGTGCTTCTATGCACTCTCACAGCAGAGGGCCGACAGCAAGCGCTATCCTGCCATTGACCCGATAGACAGTTATTCAAAATATATTGAATACCCCGAGTTGCAGGATTATATCAAGGAGAATATATCCGATACCTGGGTAGATAATGTTATGCTGGTAAAAAACATTCTTATCAGGGGCAAGGAAGCTTCCGAGCAGATAAACATTCTCGGCGACGACGGTGTCCCTATCAGTTATCATGTCGATTTCTGGAAGTCTGAAGTGATCGACTTTATAATTCTGCAGCAGGATGCATTCGATCCTATCGACCGTTCATGCCCCATACCAAGGCAGAAGTACATGCTTGACAAGGTGCTTGATGTTTACAACACCGGATTTGAGTTTGATTCCTTTGAAGAGGTCAACCCATATTTCAAGAGAATAATAAACGAACTTAAACAGATGAACTATTCGGAGTTTGAATCTGAGCAATTTAAAAGACACGAAAAAGAATTGTATTATATAATAGACGAAAAGAAATCAGCGTAATGGAAACTAAAGCTTTTCAGAAAATATACACTAAGATAACCCAGATAACCAAGGCAACATGTTCACTGAATGCCGAGGGCGTGGGTTACGAGGAACTGGCCTCCGTTAACGGCCGCCTCGCACAGGTTGTAAAGATACAGGGGCAGAATGTTACCCTGCAGGTATTCGGGGGTACAGAGGGTATTCCTTCAAATGCCGAGGTTACCTTTTATGGAAGGCCTCCTGTACTAAGAGTGAGCGATGATCTGGCAGGCCGTTTCTTCAATTCATTCGGGATGCCAATTGATGGCGGTCCTGAAGTTGAGGGCGATGAGAGGGAGATAGGCGGACCTTCGGTTAACCCTGTAAGAAGGAAGCAGCCTTCAGAGCTTATTGCAACTGGTATAGCCGGGATTGACCTTAACAATACACTTGTTACGGGGCAGAAAATACCCTTCTTTGCCGATCCCGACCAGCCTTTCAACCAGGTTATGGCAATGGTGGCCCTGAGGGCAAAGGCCGACAAGATTATTCTCGGAGGCATGGGGCTTACCAATGATGATTATCTGTACTTCAAGAATGTATTTGACAATGCAGGTGCTCTCGACCGCATAGTAAGCTTTGTAAACACAACAGAAGATCCTCCTGTTGAGCGCCTGCTTGTGCCCGATATGGCTCTTACTGCCGCAGAGTATTTTGCAGTTGACAAAAACCAGAATGTTCTCGTCCTGCTGACCGATATGACATTATATGCCGATGCATTGAGTATCGTATCAAACAGGATGGACCAGATACCTTCGAAGGACAGTATGCCGGGATCATTGTACAGCGACCTTGCCAAGCTTTATGAAAAAGCTGTTCAGTTTCCCGAGGGAGGTTCAATTACCATTATTGCAGTAACTACCCTTTCAGGAGGTGATATTACACATGCAATACCCGACAACACGGGTTATATTACCGAGGGACAGCTCTTCCTGCGCCGTGATACAGAGATAGGAAAGGTTATAGTCGACCCGTTCAGGAGCCTGTCACGTCTGAAGCAGCTTGTTATCGGCAAGAAAACAAGGGAGGATCATCCGCAGGTTATGAACACTGCCGTACGGCTGTATGCCGATGCGGCAAATGCGCGGACAAAACTTGAGAATGGTTTTGATCTGACCGATTATGACGAGAGGACGCTCAAGTTTGCGAAGGAGTATTCGGAAAAACTTCTGGCCATTGATGTTAACGTCGATACAGACACAATGCTCAACACAGGATGGGAGCTGTTCAGCGATAACTTTACCCAGGCAGAGGTAGGTATCAGGAAAGAGATGACCGATAAGTACTGGCCCAGGAAGAAATAGCCTGTAGCCGTATTTTTCAGAATTAAAACCGTTAGCTGAACTATTGAACAGAAAACAACGATTACATGGCCATAAAATTTCAATACAACAAAACTTCACTGCAGGATCTGAATAAGCAGTTACAGATACGTGTAAGAGCGCTTCCCACAATCAAGAATAAGGAGACTGCACTGAGGATGGAAGTCAAGAAGGCGAAGGATGAAGCTGCGGCACTTGACAGGAAGCTGGAAGAAAAGATAAAGGCCTATGATTACATGGCCAGGCTATGGGCAGAATTTGATCCCGGACTGATCAGTATAAAGGATGTGGAAGTATCAGTAAAGAAAATTGCCGGGGTGAGAACGCCTATACTCGACAATATCATTTTCGAGGTTAGCGAATTTAGCCTTATTAACAATCCGGACTGGTATTTTGATGGAATAAAGGTTCTGAAGGAACTTGCCCAGGTAGCCATTGAAAGGGAGTTTTTCAACAGGAAGATGCACCTTCTTGACCATGCCAGGAAAAAGACAACCCAGAAAGTAAACCTGTATGAAAAGGTTCAGATACCGGGTTATGAGGAGGCAATACTTAAGATAAAGAGATTCCTGGAGGATGAGGAAAACCTGGACAAATCATCACAGAAAATTGTAAAAACCCGGCAACAGCAAGCAGAGGAGGCAGAGGTATGATATCACCAATGATTAAATATTCATTTCTGGTCTATCACAGGGAATACGAAGATATTCTTGATGAGCTGCGTAATCTCGGAGTAGTGCATATAGTTGAAAAAGAACTCGAGATCAGTGATGAGATAAGGGAAAAATACCAGTACCTGGACCAGGTTGACAAAGCCATCCGGTTTCTTAAAAAAAGGGAAAATGAACATCCGGTTATAGGTGGCAAACTATACGGCAAAGATGTATTTGAAGAGCTGTTAGAGTTGCAGTCCAGGCAGGAGGGAATTGTAAACAAACTGAACTCACTCAGGAAGGAGATACATGAACTTTTCCCGTGGGGCAATTTTTCGCCCGATATGATAACCAAACTCCGGGAAGAAGGCATAATCATAAGGTTCTTTGTCTGCCCGACACGGAAGTTTGAACAGGAGTGGAAAGAGCAGTATACAATCGAGGAGATAAGTGTATATGGCGGACAAATTCATTTTGTAGTCATATCAAGGGATGGTGAGGAGGTCAGTATCCCTGCCGAGGAAGTTACACCGTCAGGTCGTTCGCTGGCCAGCCTTCGTGAAGAGAAGGACGGGGTGAAGGAGGAGATGGAAGTAATTGAGAAGAGGTATGAGGAGATGGCCAGGATGGACCTGGATGCACTTGAAAGGTATAAAAATGAGCTGATACAGGAGCTCGAATATGAAAAGGCCATTCATAACACTACAAGGGAAGCAGAGGAAAAGCTGATGATATTCGAAGGCTGGGTACCCAAGGAATCTGCCCCGAAGCTGAACCGCTACCTGGATGAAAGCTCTGCAGCCTATATAACATCTGAACCTGGTCCGGATGACAAGGCGCCTATCCTTTTAAAGAACAAGGGGTTCGCTGAGAAATTCGAAAAGCTGGGCGAACTGTATTCCCTGCCCAGTTATAAAGAGCTGGATATGACGCCGTTCTTTGCACCTTTTTACGCACTCTTTTTTGGTTTCTGCCTTGGTGATGCCGGATATGGAATTCTGATTGCAGTTGCAGCCATGGTCGCCAGGAAAAAGGTGAAGAGGGATTTTAAGCCTATGACGGTGCTTGTGTTTTATCTCGGACTTGCAACTTTGCTATTCGGGTTGATAGGGGGTACATTCTTCGGAATAAACCTGTACCAGAGCAACCTTCCTGTTTACCGCGAACTTAACGCTATGTTCAGGGAGCAGGGGACCGATATCAATATGCTGCTGTTTTACCTGTCGGTTATACTGGGAGGCATACAGATAATTTTCGGTATGGTTTTAAAGGCAATCAATGAAACGATCCAGTTCGGCTGGCAATACGCGGTTGGAACATACGGATGGCTTACCCTGATACTCGGAAGCCTCCTTGTTTACCTGACCAGCGTTATTACCGGCATACCCATGGAATCTTTGAATCCGGTACTCTATACCGTCCTTGTTGTTAGCGGTATAATGATACTCTTTTTGAATAACCTTAAAAGGAACGTGTTTGCCAATTTCGGGCTTGGGCTCTGGAACACCTATAATATGGCGACCGGACTTCTGGGCGACCTGCTTTCATACATTCGCTTGTTCGCCCTTGGTATCTCCAGCGCCATCCTTGGATTCGTGTTCAACAGCCTTGCCGTGTCGATGAGCGGCAACATCCCGGTTGTTAGTGCGATTGTGATGGTGATTATTTTACTGTTCGGGCACGGTATCAACCTGTTCATGTCGGGACTGGGATCATTCGTGCATCCCATGCGTCTTACCTTTGTGGAGTTTTACAAGAATGCCGGTTTTTCAGGAGGCGGCAAAAAATATAATCCTTTTAGAAAACTTGATTAGATAATAAATTACTTACTTAACTTAATCTTTTTATTATGGAACCGATTATTTTAGCTTACATTGGCATTGGATTGATGATAGGGCTTGCCGGCATTGGTAGTGCCTTTGGTGTGTCTATGGGTGGTAATGCATCTATAGGAGCGATGAAAAAGAACGAAGACGCATTTGGTAGTTACATGGTATTAAGCGCCTTGCCAGGAACCCAGGGTCTTTACGGATTTATGGGATATTTTGTTCTTACCGGGTATACGGGAGCGCTTCCTGAAGTTGTAACATGGTATCAGGCAGCTACCATATTTGGTGTAGGGTTTGCACTCGGTATAGTGGGACTTCTGTCTGCGATTCGCCAGGGCCAGGTTTGTGCCAACGGTATTGCGGCAATTGGGTCAGGGTACAATGTATTTGGAAATACTCTAATTCTTGGTGTGTTTCCCGAGCTGTATGCGATTATTGCCTTTGCAGCCACATTCCTTGTGAGCGGGGCGATTGTCTGACCTGTTTTGCGCCTTTGATATTGAGACCCGCTGTGCGTTATTTGTTCAGCGGGTCTTCCTGTTTTTAAGTGAATTTAAAAACTGTATCCCGGAAGGTGCGGAGATGTCCCGGCGGGGCTTCTCCATTGAGGCTGGTTCGTTAAATAAATTGAGGTGCGCGGCAAAAGATCTGGTCAGATTAGAAACTTTCAGGCGAGGATAGTTAGATTCCGGCGAATATTATTACCGAATGGTATCATTTTTGAAATATCTGTAAATAGAACTATATTGCATCGTGCAATATAAGATTTAATTATTATTTAAGCTTTTGACATGAGAAAAGTTTTTAATGCGCGAATAACCTGTATCACTGCCCTGGTTGCGGTTGCTATAACCATTTCACTTTTTCTTTCAGGTTGTGAAAAAGATGATCTGGTTGCTATAAGGAGCCTTGATACCATTGAACCTGAGGTGATTTCGACAACAGCTTTAACCGGCGGGATAGTTGTAGCAAACAGGGAACTAGAGTTGGTTGAGTACGGAGTATGCTATAACACCACTGCAAACCCAACTACTGAAGATAATGTGGCTCCGGGTACCGATCTGGAGGAAATAATTGACGGCAACAGGTATTCAGCCGAATTTAAAAGTACCATATCGCTGCTTACACCCGGAACGACTTATTATATAAGGGCATTTGTCACCACCCGGTCTGGTACTGCATACGGCAACCAGATAACCTTTACTACCAACTGATAATTTATCAGACCTGGTTGCCTTGTAATACCAAAAATCTGTTACCTCTAATTCCTGTTTTTCCTATGATATCTGTTTGCATACCGGTTTATAACTACAAGATAGGGAAGCTGGTGAGGAGCCTGGTATCACAGGGAGAAAGATGTGACGAACCTTTTGAGATCATTGTTATTGACGACCATTCATCAACTGATGTAAGCAACCAGAATGAGGCTGTTTGCAGGCGGCATACCTATGTAAGGCTGGGGTCAAATGTAGGCCGTTCGCGGATCAGGAACATGTTTCCCGCACTGGCAAGATATGACAACCTTCTCTACATTGATTGTGACTCGGAGATCATTTCTGATGATTATATCGATAAGTACCTGATTGAGATACGGAGGGGTGATGCACCTGTAGTGTGCGGGGGCAGGGTGTACAATGCAAATCTGCCCCCTCCTGCTGAGAGGTTAAGGTGGAAATACGGCCGTGAGCGCGAGAGCATTCCGGCAGAAGCACGCCGGCTAAGTCCGGTCAGGTATTTTATGACCAATAATTTTCTTATAAACAGAAAAGTTCTGGAAAGTGTCAGGTTTGATGAACGTTTAACACAATACGGGTATGAGGATACCCTGTTTGCTTATAGTCTTGAAAAACAGGGTGTGCCCGTTAAGCATATTGACAACCCTCTTTTACATGCCTGTGTTGAGACCAATGCCGCATTCATTGAGAAAACCGACAGGAGCATTGCCAACCTGGTCAGTATTTTGAGATATACAGGTCATGATGACGGGTTTATCGGCAAGGTCAGGATACTGAGTGTATACAACAACCTGAGAAGAAATCTTGCTGGCATGGCAGCAGGAAATCTTCTGGCGTTATTACGGCCCGCCTTCAGGTTGATGCTGTGCCGCAGGTCTGCTTCGCTGCGCCTGTTTGATCTTTACAAGCTGGGTTTGTTGTTTTTTCTTATGTATAAAACAGCTGCCCCGGTGAAAGTTCCGGGGAGCAGAGGTTAAAAAAAGGCAAAAAATATCCTGATCCTTTAAACAGAGGATTGTTTTTAACCGGTGATGTTAAGTTATTTTTAATGTTACCCGAGCATTATGACCGAAGCCGGATCGTAGACCCTCAGGGTAAACGATTCTGTCAGGAACAGTCTGACCTCTTTGTCATTATGTGACTCATACCCTATTGAGATATCCTGCCCGATGACAAGGTTGATATCTTCAGCAGAAGATGGCACCAGAAAAGCTTCATCAATGAAATGGCACAAAATGACAGGGCCCCCCAGTAATTTCTCGAGCTGAAGCTTAAGAGGGTACCCCTTGAAGTGTGAAGATATCTTTTTCCATAACCCGGGGCTTACAACAAGTGTCCATGGACCGTTTACCGATGCATGCATCATTTTGGTCATACCTTCCGAAACGGTAGAAAGCAGGTCGTCAATCTTATCGGGCATGGCCAGTTTTTCAGATGAATTAACATCTTTAAGGCCGGTAACGGCTGCGCCCTGTAAACCATAATAGATTGTCTTCTCTTCGAATTCGGCGAGTTTGACAGCTGCCTCCTCCAATGGGTCAAGATCTGCATCTTTTGCTCCCCGGGCCAGGTTGTCCAGTTCCCATATGTTCAGGGAGAAGCTTATTCGTGGTTCTATAAGCGGCTGTACCCTGTGAATACCATAAACAACTCCATTCTTATCCTGACCGCGCGGAATGTCAAGCCTCCCTGCCGGCACTGAAGCATAGTCCCATCCCATTGGCCCGCTGATTTCGGCAAATCTTCGTGCTGTAAGGTGAGAATTGAGTGTTTGTTTTGCTGTTGATTTGATTTCCTGCCACGCTTCACTGGAAAGCGGGGCTAATGACTGTTTTAATATGTCCATAGTAATCTATTTTATTTTTCCGATACCCAGATCAGTTGTGTTATCTTCTTTACCGTTATCGGTGAAAAGTTGCTTTCTAAGTTCATCATCCCATTTTGGCATGTTTTTTCTGAGCCACTCTATGGTTTTGCAGGCATGTTCTATCTCTTCATCCCTGTTGTGGATAAGAATATCCTTGAGCTCATGGTCGCTGGTTGTAACAATCCGCTGGTGATACCAGTCAACTGCCTCAACCTCTTCTTTGAGGCTGTTGAGCGCCCTTGAAAAATCCCTGTCGCGGGGACTAAGTTCTTCTACAGGTTCGTGATAATTTGACATTTTTATATGGTTTTTATGTTCAACAAATAAATAGAACATAAAATTAAATATAATAAGGGCTATTACCAAATACTCAGTCCCTTAATATTTTAATGCCAAGCAACGCTGGTAAGAGTGAAAAACCGGGAAGAACAGGAAAAGTATATGGACAAGGGAGCCGGTTCCGACTGTAAGCAGATCTTCCGGTTGTTGTATTGTAACAAAACCTTGACTTTTTACAGGAAAAACCTTCCGGTGTTACCGGTTATATGAATGATTACATGCTATTATCCAATTACCGGGTATATCATCGACCCGGATCAGCTATAATATTTATGGCCGGTCTCTGCCAGGATACCTGTTAATATCAAAACCGGAGCGATTTAAGGTATACAGCGGCTGACGAAAGGCAGGCCATTCCGTCAACGACATTGTCCTGTTCTACAAAATAGTGTTTGATCCCCTGGTCTGCCGCTTCGGCCAGCACCGTCTGAAAATCAATTATGCCGCTGCCGGGGCAGGCAAAGGTCTGTTCTTCTCCGGGAGCCATATCCTTTACGTGGAGGATAGGATACCTTCCCCGGTATTTTCGCAGTGTTGCGAGCGGATCGGCCCCTCCCTTTTTTGTCCAGTAGATATCAAGTTCGCACTTTACCAGGTTTTGGTCAGTGTTCTCCATCAGGTAATCGAACGGAACTATTCCCTCAGGGGTGGCATGGAACTCAAGATCGTGATTATGCCAGCAGAGTGTTAATCCCCTTGATTTACAAATTTCACCTATCCTGTCAAGCAATTCGGCGCTCTCCATACAATCGTCGAGTGAGAGGGGGGCGCCACCTGACCACGGCCAGTACAGTACTGCATACTGCATATTGAGTGCATTGAGCCTGTCAAGGGACCGGTTGACCTCGTCCATATCTTCTGAGAATGTTGCACCGCCGGCTACCGTTGTAATGCCGATATCATCAAGGAACCTGAGAAACGATAATGCAGATTCTCCAAGGTAATTGCCCGTTTCGATCTCGGTGTAGCCCATTTCTGCTGTTGCTGCAAGCACCTCTTTCCAGTCACCCTCCCTGAGTTCGCGGCCTATTATCCCGGTTATAAAACCTATATTTTCAATTTTTTTAATCTCCCCTGAGCAGGAAAAAAATGCCGGGGGAATAATCGTTGCCGCCGTTCCGGCAGCAACAGTGCGAATAAAACCTCTTCTGTTGTACATGATCAATGGTGTTTTGGGTTAACCTATTTCAGGGAGTTTCCATGGAGCCCTGTATACCGGGGTTACAAGTTCATTTGCTTTTTGGCTGTTGGTAAACCGGGAGTTTTTATCATCCCATACAAGAAGAGATTCCCCAACCCGTGCAGCTATGTTGGGAACATGCACATGGATAGCTGCAGCCCTTGCTGTTTCAGTGGGGCAAACCGGGGTTTCCCTCGTTTTTATGCAATCAAGGAAATTTCTGACATGAGCCGGATGAGCCTCTCTGAAACCGGTAAGGTGTTTGGCATTGGCCTTGTGGATCCGGGCAGCGTTATCCCACTCGGGAATAACCTGGTAACTGTGCCTGTCGGTTACTATAGTTGCATTGTCGCATATAAAAGCTGCTCCATATGATTTTCCCCATGGCCCCTTCTCGACACCTGCAGTCATATCCCAATTAATCACAAAATCTTTATTGGGATAAACTACGGTCATTGTATCGAAGGTTTCCCGCTGCCTTTGCTGAGCGCTGTTGTTTGTTGCAAAAGTCATGACCTCCCGGGGGGCATCAGTCAGGTCTCCGGCCCAGAGTCCCATATCAATAAGGTGCACACCCCAGTCAGACATTAATCCGCCACCATAATCCCAGTAGTGCCTCCATGAACCGTGGAAACGGCTCCTGTTAAAAGGCCTTTCGGGTGCCGGTCCCAGCCACATGTCGTAATCGACTCCTTCGGGGACTGGCTCATCATCCCTGAAATCTGTACCCAGTCCGTAATTGAAATTACCCCAGACATTAACTTTTCTGAGTTTCCCGGCGGTGCCATCGTTAACAAGCCTGATGCTTTCCTGGAATGCCTGGTTGCTTCGTTGCTGCTGCCCCACCTGTACCACCCTGTTGTAGTGCCTGGCAGCCTTTACCATTATATTGCATTCGCCTATGGTGTTTGCCAGCGGTTTTTCGACATATACATCTTTTCCGGCCTGAAGGGAGTATACCATCTGTATGCAGTGCCAGTGATCGGGGGTGCTTATGATTACAGCATCGATATCATTCTGCTCCAGCATTTTCCGGAAGTCGCTATAAAGGCGGGGATTTTGACCATAATCCTTCCTTATGGCCTCTGCCCTCTCGTTGAGTATGCCAGAGTCTACATCGCACATTGCAACGCAATTGGTATCGTTAAAACCCAGGTGGTCTCTCAGTATCTTGTTCCCGAAATTTCTGCATCCGATAAGTGCAATGTTTATCTTATCGCTGGGCGCGACTTTGGATCCCCAAACTTGCTCCGGTATAACACTTGTAAGTCCGATCACTGCTGATGCTGCCGCTGTTTTTTTTATGAATTTTCTTCTGTTCAATTGCATGACTGATGGTTTGGTTGTGGTTATTCTGTTTACTCCAGTTTGCTCGAAAAATACAACAATTTGGGAATATACCATTCAAATATTTTGCTTAATTTGTAATACAGGAATGTTTATTAGTGCTGTGGACTGTTAAATAGGCAAATAATAAATTATTTTTGGGGTTGATTTTTAATTATTACACCGTTAAAGTCAGATATACAAAAATATGGACAATACACCAGGAGCAATGGAGCGCAGAATCATCAGGCAAAGAGATGTTCTTGCCAGGTTATCTGCCGACGAGACCATCGCTTCGGGCGATATATCAGAATCAAAATGTGCCCTTGCAGAAGCCGCTGCCGAAGCAACCGGCGTCGAACGTGTCAGCATCTGGCTTTTTAATGAGGATGAGAGCAGGTTTGTATGTACAGAGCTGTATGACTCTATAACAAAAAAGCATTCAGAAGGGCCTACGCTCGATACCGGCAAATATCCCCGGTATTTTTCTCTGATCAGGAGTTACAGCATGATCAGATCGGATGATACCTTGTCTGACAGCCGCCTTGAGGAATTGAGGGACAACTATTTGTTGACCAACGGTATAGTTTCGCTGCTCGATGCCGGGATTTTTACCGGTGGAAAATTGAGGGGAATCATAAGCTTTGAGAAGGTGGGGGAGGGAAGGAGATGGCAACCTGATGAAGAGACTTTTGCCAGCACTCTGTCTGTGCTTGTCTCTCAAAGGCTTGTAAACACAGAGCGGATGAAGGCATACCGTGCCCTGGAGGAGAGCCTGCTTGAGAAAAAAGCGCTGATTGAATCCATACCTGATCTTGTATTCCTGTTTAGCAGGGAAGGTGTTTTTGTGGATTTTCATACACCTGATATAGATTCGCTCTACAGGAAGCCGGAGGAATTTTTGAACAGGAAAGTTGACGAAGTGCTTCCCTGCTACCTTGCAGAGCTGACTCACAAGCATCTTGAGCAGTTATTCGGTACCGGCAAAGTTCAGAAATATGAATATGAAATGGATGATGGTGGCAGGATCAGGTATTTTGATGCAAGAATGATTCCCTGTGGCAGTGAGAAAGCGATGACAATCGTCAGGGAGATAACCGATCAGAAAAATGTCCAGAAAGAGTTACTGATCGCCAAAGAGAAGGCTGAGGAGAGCGACCGTCTTAAATCGGCTTTCCTTGCCAACATGAGTCATGAAATACGTACACCCATGAACAGCATCATCGGGTTTGCGGGACTGCTGAAAGGGGGATTTACCGACGGGCTGAAAAGGGAGAAGTACCTTGATATAATAACTGCAAATGCTGACCACCTTCTGCGTCTAATTGACGATATAATTGATATTTCAAGGATCGAATCGGGTATGATAGATGTCCAGGCCGACAGCGTTGACCTTAATGAATTATTTGAGGAACTGCTTATAATGTTCCACGACCGAAAGCCCAACGTGGAAATACGGTTTTTATCCGGCAATCTGCCTGTAATAAGCGCCGACAAGGTCAAACTTACCCAGATACTTTCGAATCTTATCGGGAATGCCGTCAAATTTACCAACCAGGGATATGTGGAGTTTTCGGCCACTGTACATAACACTGAAATTGTTTTCCGGATAGAGGATACCGGCCCGGGAATTCCTGAAGACGAGAAAGATTTGATATTCAGTCGATTTGCCCAGGGTGCGGATGCGCCATCAGCAAGCAGGAGGGGTACGGGACTTGGACTGGCTATTGCGAAAGCCTATGCAGAGAAAATGGGGGGGAGGATATGGCTGGAATCAATACGTGGCACCGGAACCGTATTTTATTTTTTGCTTCCTTACATTGAAGCTGAACGTGAAGTCAGTGAACCTGAAGATACAAAACCACGTCAGGCAGGAGGGAGGTTAAATCTGCTTGTGGCTGAAGACGACCTTATGAATTTCCTGCTGATAGAAGAGATATTAAAGGGTATGGACATGAATGTCGAAATCAGGCATGCAGTGAACGGCAAAGAAGCAATACAGCTTTTAAACGACCACAATTTCGACCTGGTACTTATGGATATAAAAATGCCGGTGATGGATGGTATAAGTGCAACGAAAAAGATAAAATCTCTCAGGCCTGATATTCCGGTAATTGCCGTTACTGCGCATGCCTTCAGGGCAGAGCGTGAAAAGGCCTGCAAAGCCGGATGCAATGATTATATTACAAAACCGATAAGGCCTGATGAATTAAAAAATAAGGTGCTGTTTAGTCTCGGACTCGATGATGGCAGCGGATACAATTGATCGCAGCCGGCAGGGAACCTGATATCAGTTGAGCAAAATAAGTCTTATCGCCTGACAGCTGCATCAGCCTTCGGCAGACAAAAAAACATGAACAAATTTTGGGGATTTGACTTCGTCGATCTCACATTCAATTTGACTAACTTTATTTACACATTTTGAAATGTTGTTTAAGGGTGATCAGGTATAAGAGGTATGGAAATATGTGTTCCCGTCGGAAAAAATAGTTATTTTTAGATTTTATAATAGCAGACTGACCTTTGCAGAATAAAGCTTGCTTTTTTTAAGGTTTATGAGATGAAGATAAAATTGCCTGCATATTTTAAAATGGTAGTTATCCTGGCAGGGATAGTGCTGATTGTTTTAATAATGAGATCAGCCAAGATAGTGCTTGTACCCCTGCTCATATCCGGTCTTCTTGCAATATTGATAAGCCCTTTTACATCATGGCAGGAGAAGAAGGGGGTGCCGTTGCTTATTGCCGTTTCGACGAGTCTTATTGCGATCCTGGCCTTTATTGCCGGGGTTATCTATTTTTTCTACAACCAGCTTCTTGGCTTTTCCCGGGATCTGGGTGCCATCGAAAGAAGAGTTAGTGAGATCATAGCATCAATCAATGAGTTTATTGCCGAAAACTTTGAAGGAGCCGTACCCATATCTATGGACAATATCAAGGATACTGTATTCCAGCAGCTTTATGATAATATGGATGCACTGACCCAGGGTATCATTGCGACTGCAGGCACCGTTACCATGATCTTTATAATGCCGGTATATATCTTTCTTTTTTTATATTTCAGGAGGTTCCTTGCAGAATTCGTAAGACGGGCATTTGCCGACCAGTACAGGGATAAGGTCATAAGGGTTCTTGGCAGCGTGAAGGGAGTAGTTCAGAATTATATAAAGGGTATGTTTGTGGTAATCTGTATTCTTGCCGTCCTTAACAGCATTGCCCTTTACAGTCTTGGTATCGGGCACGCCCTGCTTTTTGCGGTTTTTGCAGCCTTTTTGAACGTTATCCCATTCCTGGGGCCTTTTATAGGTGCGACATTGCCCATTACATTTGCTTTGCTGACCAAGGATTCCCTGTGGTACCCCATCGGGGTTTTCCTCTCTTTTTATGTAATCCAGCTGATGGAGAGCAATATTTTTACGCCTAAGATTGTAGGTGGAAAAGTTTCTATGAACCCCCTGATGACCATTATTGCGCTTTTTGTCGGGAACTTCATCTGGGGGCTTGCCGGCATGATCCTGTTCATTCCAGGGATAGCGGTACTGAAGGTTATATTTGATGAGATTGATGGAATGGAGCCCTATGGGTTCCTGCTGGGGAAAGTCAGTGACGATACGGCCGGTCCCCCGGAAAAGAGGGAACACAAGCTTCTCAACGAGATAAAGAAGCGCATGAGGTTTTGACAGGGATATCTTGTTTGCTATTTAATAAAATGCCGGTGGTTAATCCGGCAATTTTTTCAATATGTTAAGAATTAAAAGTATAGCTGTATTTTGCGGTTCGAGTTGCGGTAATAACGACATATACAGTCAGCAGGCCGCAGAGCTTGGGCGTAAGATTGCCCGCAGGGGCACTGGACTGGTTTACGGCGGTGCCTCTGTTGGACTGATGGGGGTTATTGCCGATGCTGCGCTGGAAGCGGGGGGTAAAGTTACCGGTGTTTTCCCCGGCTTTTTAGAGGAGCTCGAGATATCACACAAAGGTCTTTCAGAGCTGGTGGTTGCCGGAAGCATGCATGAAAGGAAAATGCTGATGAATGAGCTTAGTGATGGTGTTATAGCCCTTCCCGGAGGTTTCGGAACCATTGAGGAACTGTTCGAGATGCTTACCTGGGCACAACTCGGACTGCATTCGAAACCTGTTGGCATCCTGAATGTAGCCGGATATTATGACGGACTTCGCGAGCTGACCTCCAGGATGGTCAGTGCCGGTTTTCTGAAAGAAGATAATACTCAGCTGCTGCTGGTTGAAAACAATATTGATATC
>SLRB01000341.1 GCA_007131165.1 Bacteroidales bacterium
ACCTCGGTCGATTGCAGATACGCTGAAATGGCAAGGCTGACCGCATCGCTGATATTCGACCCTGACCCGGGAAAAACAAAGCAGCATGTAATACAGCCTGAGATGGTTGTAAGGCAGACATAAAAACATGTTTTTAAATATTCAAGAAGTAGTCAAAGCAATTAATTTTCAGAGTGTTTAGAATAATTAAAAATCTATTACCATGGAAGAATTATTAAAGCAAATTGCACATTGTGTTGAATTCGGCAAGATTAACCAGGCTTCACCCTATCCACCTGACATGAAAGGTGAGGATGGTGCCGATGAACTTACGGTCAGGGCTCTTGAGCAGGGTGCCACTGCAGAGGAAATACTGACGGATGCACTTATTGTCGGTATGGGAAAAGTAGGTGTAAAATTCCGTGAAAACAAAGTATTTGTTCCCCAGGTTCTTATGTCAGCCAAGGCAATGAGCGCAGCTATGGCACATTTAAAACCATTGTTCGCCAGCGGTACGGCAAAGAGAAAGGGTACGTTCATAATCGGGACTGTTCAGGGTGATCTTCACGATATCGGGAAGAATCTCGTAGCAATGATGGTTGAAGGAAACGGTTATGAAGTGATTGACCTTGGAGTGGACGTAGAGGCAGCGAAATTTCTGTCAGAGGCTGAAAAATATCCGGATGCAGTAATAGGACTTTCTGCCCTTCTTACCACAACTATGGCCAATATGGAAGATACGGTGAAAGCTATAAAGGAGAAAGATCCCAAAGTCAAAGTATGCATTGGAGGAGCGCCTGTGACACAGGATTTCTGTAATAAGATAAATGCAGACCTTTACAGTCCCGATCCCCAGGGACTTGTTGAGTACCTGGACGAGCTTGCATCATGAAGGGTTCCCGGATTAAAAGAAAGTTTAATCTTAAGATAACCTAAATGAAGTTCAGAAAGCTTGCCATAGAAAGCAGGGAGGACCTTTTTTTCGGTACCGCTCCCAGTCCGGTTACAACGCGTCGGGGACTTATTATAGGGGGAGGTAAGGTATACCCGGAACTTAATTTCACCCTTCCACCAATGTATATAAACGATGAGACATTTCCTGATATAAGAAATCAATACCGGGAGATTGTCAGGTCCGCCCTTCAGCGTGCACTTGAGCTTTACTCGGAAGGGGTGGTTTTTGAATTTGAGACCCTGATAGAGATGACCAGGAATCCATCATACGGGATTGACATCGTGAAGGTGATGAACGAGGAATGTGAGAATTATTTTGTGAAGCACGGACTGAAAAGTGAGATTCGCCTGACGCCCAACGATCTGAGAGAGTTTGACCGTCCGCCCAGGCAGCGTACTTCAGGTTACCTCGATGCTATGCTCGAGCTTTTTGAAGAAGGGGCAAAGGCGGGTGGTGACCTGTTATCAATTGAAAGTACCGGCGGTAAAGAGATATTTGATGATGCACTGATGCACTGCAATATAAGGGAGATAGCTTTCGCACTGAACGTTCTGGGCGTCAGGGATATGGAGATGCTCTGGAAAAGAATTGTTAAGATTGCTGACAGCCAGGGAAAGATTGCCGGCGGAGACACTGCCTGCGGATTCGGGAACACTGCAATGGTACTGGCGGAGAAAAAGTATATATCGAAAATTTTTGCTGCCGTGGTGCGGATCATGACTGTAAGCCGCACTCTTGTTGCTATTGAGCAGGGAGCCAAAGGGCCGGACAAGGATTGTGGATATGAAGGAGTGTTTCTCAAGGCCATAACAGGCACCCCCATTTCCATGGAGGGCAAAACAGCAGCATGCGCCCACCTCAGTCCTCTCGGCAACATCGCAGGCGCATGTGCCGATCTCTGGAGCAATGAATCGGTGCAGAATATCAAACTGCTTGCAGATATGGCGCCCACCGTTTATTTTGAGCAGCTCACCTATGATACCCGCCTTTTTAACCAGGCTGTTGCATCCGGCAAAAGTGATATCCTGAACCTGCAGAGATATATGGTAGAGTCGGATATGTATTTTGATCCCCAGGCATTTATCCTGGCCCCCGAGAATGTCATAAAGATATCTTCGGAGATCGTAAAAGGTTTTAACCACCTTGATGCAGCAAAAAAAGGAGCGCTGAAAGGGCTTTCGCTTATTGAAGAAGCCATAATGGAAGGCCGGCTTAAATCTTCTGAGATGGAAGATGCATATATCCCGTTGTTAAAGGATGAGCTATCTTCAATACCTGACTCTGAGGATAAGTTTATTGCAGAAATGGACGGTATAATTGACAACACTAAATATATAAAGGAGGAGTATGGATTATAAACAGACAGGATTAACGCTTGTTAAGAAGGCATTTAACCGTGAGAATGTGGAACGGATCCCCTGGGTGCCGTTCGCTGGTGTGCATGCTGCAAAATTACTTGGAATTGGCGCAGGGGAGTATCTGAAATCTTCAGGTCACATATTCAACGGCGTTTCAAAAGCTGTGGAGCTATACAAACCTGATGGCATACCAGTGGTATTTGACCTGCAGATCGAGGCAGAAGCACTTGGCTGCCGCCTCAACTGGCCGGACAACAGTCCCCCCTCCGTTATTTCCCACCCGCTTCAGGAGGACATAAAAATTGAGGATCTCAGCATTCCTTCAGCTTCAGATGGCCGGATACCGATAGTTATGGATGCTACCGGGAAGCTCCGGGAAAAGTATCCCGACATCGCACTATACGGACTTATCACAGGCCCTTTTACCCTGGCCCTGCACCTGATGGGCACCGACATCTTTATGAAGATGTTTGAAGATCCTGATGAGGTTAACAAGGTAATGAGTTTCTGCGCTGATGTGGGTAAAATGATGGCGGACTACTACATCGGGGCGGGTTGTGATGTGGTGGCAATGGTTGACCCGATGACCAGCCAGATCGACCCCGATTCCTTTGAAACTTTTGTATCGCCTTATGCTGCAGGCTTATTTTCGTTTATCCGCGAAAAGCAGAGCCTGAGTTCATTTTTTGTATGCGGCAACGCGAAACAGAACATTGAAGCTATGTGCAGGTGCAAACCGGATAATATATCGATTGACGAGAATATACCGCTGGACTATGTGCGTGATACTGCACTGGCGAATGATATAAGCTTTGGCGGCAATATGAGGCTGACAACTGTGCTGCTGATGGGAACAACTGAGGATTGTCAGCGGGAAGCACTTGAATGTATGGACATTGGTGGCAGAAAAGGTTTTGTGCTTGCCCCGGGTTGTGATCTTCCGATGGATACCCCACCTGAAAACCTGCAGGCTGTTACGGATCTTGTGCATGACGAAATGCTGCAGGGAGAATTAAGGGCATCGGCTGCACCGGCAACTGAGGTTGAAAAGCTTGACCTCAGCAGCCACTGGAACAAAGACAAGGTGGTAATTGATATAATAACCCTCGATTCAGCTTCCTGCGCACCCTGCCAGTATATGGTAGATGCAGTAGCAAGGGCTTCTCACCCATTCGGCGAGAAAGTTATTTACAAAGAACATAAGATAACCGTAAAAGAAGGTGTTCAGATGATGGCAAGCCTTGGTGTCAGTAACCTGCCGACCATTGTGATAGACGGCAATATTGAGTTTATCTCGCAAATACCTCCTGTCGGAAAACTGGGAGAGAAAATTACAGAATACCTCAAATTGAAAACGAAGTGATTAATTGCTGTTTCCAGAGGTTGCAGTGATACCGGGTATTATCGACGAAGGTGCTCATTAGCCGAAGGTCCAGGACAAGCAAGGTTAACCAGGCAATGTCAATAACAGGTATCGGAAAAAGACTATCACAGGTGCAGATGGAGTCAAACAGGAATATCAGTTAAAGTCAATTAAGCTGATTTGAAAGGCACTTTTTATGGAAAGCGAAGTCAGGCAAAATATAATCCCTTTTTTCCTTGTTACGGGCTTCCTCGGAAGCGGGAAAACCACCCTGCTGAAGGAAATCCTGCAAAGCTATTCCGCCGAAAGGCGTATTGCCGTTATACAGAATGAGTTCGCCCCCGCAGGTATTGATGGTATTGATCTGAAAATGACAGGGTCCGGTTTCAGGCTGGTGGAGATCAATAACGGCTCGGTTTTTTGCGTTTGCCTGATGGACACTTTCGTGGAATCGGTTCAGGATATTATTGAGGAGTACAAGCCTGAGATGATTTTTCTTGAGGCAAGCGGGCTTTCCGATCCGGTAAATATTATTGAACTCCTGGGCAGGGAGGGGTTGAATGGCAGGATCGGCCTTGCAAATGTCATAACCATTGTCGATGCACCCAATTTTGAAAAGGGACGAAAGACCCTTCCCCGGTTCAGGCACCAGATAATGGTTGCTGATACTGTTCTGATTAACAAATCAGATCTTTTTCACGGCAACAGGTCCCTGCTGCACGATCAGATCAGGGCTATAAACCCTTTTGCCGCGATAATTGAGACAGATTATTGCAAAACAGATCTGAAAAGTTTAATTTTCTCCGGAGAAGGTATTACCCGGGTACCTGACTCCGGTTCAGAATATCCAGAGGTAGTCACTACTGACAGGAAATCTCCTGATGGACGCCCACCGGCGGATATTTCCGGAGAGGGGGTTGGCATCTCCGGAAAAGTGCATAAAGTCGCAGCTGCTTTTTTTGGCAGAAAACCGGCCGGCCGGCCGGATATTGATGCTTGCGTTCTGAGGGCACATAATAAGTTAACACCCGGGGGATTGAAATCATTTATCAAAGAATTGCAGGAGTTGTCGCCACGGATTAAGGGGTTTATCAACATGGAAAACGGTGATGTAATGGCTGTACAGACTGTATTTGAACATTGTGAGATTAGCCAGATCAGTGGTTATGAGGGCCCTTCTGAGCTGATTGCATTTGGCAGGGGCCTGACTCCCCGTTATCTAAGGGATCTGATAAGGAAACATTCCTGCTGACCAGGAGTATCATTAAAAAATCAGGAGAATAAATTACTATGGCAGGAGTATCAATAATTGAAATAGAACCCGGCGAAATAAATATTGATTCAGGGGTTATTTGCGGATTGATGGGGATTGATCCGGATC
>SLRB01000002.1 GCA_007131165.1 Bacteroidales bacterium
AGGAGCCGTCTCCGCCGCCGGGATCGCTGCCGTTAAAAAGCCCGGGGGCATCAAGGTAGCATATGGTCTGGTCGTCGGCTATTGTGTTTGCGGTTATCAGCGGTAATACTGTTATGGTGTGAGGGGGACTTGTATCGCGGCAGGCACCAGATTCGACGGTCCTTCTGTACCCGGTTGTCTCTGTAAGTGAGCCGGGTTCAAAAGAGTCCGATGTTTCATCTCCGTTTAACGGGCTCCATTCGCTGTCCTGAAGAACTTCCCATCCGTATGAGAAGGACCCCTCGCCAAGTGCTCCCCCAGCAGGGGCAGGGGCGCCTACCATCAGAGGGGTGTCGCCGTAACAAATGGTTTGGTCTTCATCAAGCACGTTGCCGGTTATCGCGGGATGCACATCAACGCTAACCCTGTTGGATGTGTCGGCACAAACCCCGGATAATGCAACCCTTAGGTACATTGTCGAATCGATCAGTGCGGGTGGACTGTAATCCAAACCACCGTTATTTTCATCTATCTCTGCCCATTGCATGCCGGCAGTGGTGTAACTTTTCCAGACATATTCAAATATACCGGTACCACCCTGGGTGGGAGTATCTCCCTCAATGGTGGCGGGAACCTCCCCTTCACAGATTGTCTGGTCATTATATATGGTGTTCCCCATGATCATGGGCTGGACCGTAATTGTGAGTATGTTGCTGGAATCTTCAACCGGCGGGAAACTTGTGTCTTCGACAACTCTCATGAATTCAGTTGTTTCGGTCAGCGGTCCGGGCTGGTAATGCTGCTGCCCGGCCCCATCAATTGTGATCCATTCTGTTTCGCCCTGCGGTCGCCTGAACCATGAAAAGAAATATGGGGTATCGCCTCCCCGGGGCCGTGTCCCCTCAATCTGGTCAGGAACGGTAGCTTCGCATATGGTGCTCCTTTCAGTCCTGATACCGTTGAATAGAATACCGTTCAGGTTTATTTCAAGTCCTTCTATTATGCCTCCTGTAGCTCCCAGTGTTGTACCATTGGGATCTCCCTGGATAATGTTGGTTCCTGCAGCTCCTCCGAGCAGCGATGTATTGACATTTGCAGGCAGTGTGCTGCCTGAGTGGATTATCACCCCACCACCTCCGCCGCCCCCGGGGCCGCCTTTATCCTCATGACTGACATCGCCGCCACCACCTCCTCTGGCCCGCATGTTTAGCTGTCCCAGGTAATGGTCGACAGAGGCTACTATTGTGCCACCTCCGCCACCGCCACCGGCACCTGCAGTAGCTGGCCCGGTCACAGATCCTCCATCTGAATAAATACCGTGTTCTTCAAGGCCTTCAATGTAATTTGCAACTATAATGACCATTCCGCCTCCCCTGCCTCCCGGTGTTGCTTCCCTTCCATTTGATGTTTGGGTTGATCCGCCTCCCCCGCCGGCCATAAAGAGCCGGTTTGAAAAGGACCCGTCAGGGTTGAGCAGATCGTCAGATACCCTGTATCCGCCAACACCCCCGGTTTCGTAGCCGGGGTTGCTGCAAATGCCGGTTTCGTCACCACCAAAGCCGCCCTGCCCGTAATTAGCACCCCCGCCTCCACCCGCGTAAAGTCCGTTTCCTCCTCCTCCCCCGGTGGCAATTCTTCCCCTTCCGTGAGCAAAATCATTTTCAAGGAGAAAATTATTACCGTTGTCAATATAGTATGTTGCACTTCCTTCTCCCTTCCTGCCGGCCAGTTCCGATCCTTCAGCGTAGGCAAGTTCTCTGTATGCCAGAGGATCTTCCGATGCGCAGATCTCTTCGGAAACAGTAACCGGGTTTCCTCCGCGAAAGCCTGTTTCTGACAGGTCTATATCTGCCTCCAGGTATAATGTATTTGTGACTATCATTGCCAGTACACCCCCTTTCTCACCGTCCCATGGCAATGCTGTCAGTGTACCTGTTACGGTGGCTGTCTCGAATCCCCTTGCCCTTACAAGCTGCAGAGTTTCATCTGCCGAGTATTCTTCAAGGAATTCCCGCGTAAATGTAACGCTCCGTGTGTCAGGATCAATTTCACTTATTACCAGGAATTCGTAATGGCCCGCATTGTTGAGGTTTTGCTGTCTGCCAAACTCGAGGGCGCGGTTGTAATCAGTTATCTCTATCCCCATACCCTTCATCTGAATAAGCAATACTGTATCACGCGGCTGAAAGGGGGAGGTGTCGGCAAGGGTAAGTGACTGGTTGCCGTCAACAGACTCGACTGCCGAATAGTGGTTGATGATACCCGATATAGGGGTCTGGGACAGGGAGCAGGGAACAAAAACCATAAAAACTACGGGCAATATCAGCAGCTGCAATGCCTTTAAACCAAACCTGATTTTCCGGGGGAGTAACCTGTACCTGATCAGATATCCTAACACTTTATTATTATCAGTTTTTATAAAACGGGATGTTGAGGAATTGCCCCTATGTCCCGGTTCAGTTTTAACAAATATAGCAATTACTTGAATATATACTAAAGAAGAGAAAAAAGTTTTTCCGGCAGCATGACGGAACCAACAGAAGGTATGATATGACGGTGCAGTTTAGTTACTGCGGTCTAAGGAAACTTCTCCTCCTTCTCCGTCAGATGCAAGAGGCAGCCTGAACCAGAAACAGCTCCCTTTTTTGTATTCACTGGTAAATCCCACCGACCCCCCATATTGCTCGACTATGTTCTTAACGATTGCCAGTCCAAGTCCCGTACCGCCCGATTTGGAGGTGAAATATGGCGTGAACATTTTATCCTTTATGGCCGGGTGAACGCCCTCGCCGTTGTCTGTAACCTCTACAAGAGCCATATCCCCTTCTTTTGCAAGCTTGATTACGATCTCTCCCTTCCGTGTTCTGGGAATCGCCTGGATTGCGTTTTTCAGCAGATTTACGAGTATCCGGTTAAGTTGCATTTTATCGGAAATGACATACAACCCTTCATGGTCTATGAGTTTGATGTCGATGTTACCGGAATTGTAGAACAGCTCGTAAACATTTCTTATTGCCTCTGAGATATCAACCCGTTCCCTTTTTGCACCGGGAAGTTTCGCAAAGTGGGAGAAAGCTGTAGCGATAGAGGAGAGGTGCTCAATCTGCTCAATGAGATTACTGGTCGTATTTTTCAGTACTTCATCCCAGTTATCCACCCTGTCTTCCCATGCTCTTTGAAGATGCTGGATGCTGAGCTTCATTGGAGTTAACGGATTTTTTATTTCATGTGCTATCTGCTTTGCCATTTCCCGCCATGCACTTTCGCGTTCTGACCTGGCAAGCATTCCCGCGCTGTTTTCCAGTTCAACTACCATCCTGTTGTATTCTCTGATCAGGTTTCCTATTTCGTCATCACTGTCATAATCAATTTGTTCATTTTTTTTGCCGATTGATAGTTCACGCAGCTTATTCTGTATAAGGCGCAAGGGTTTGGTGATGGTATTTGAAACAATTATTGCTATAAGTATGGTTATAAGTATAAGAACTGCATATATATTGGCAACTGCTACAACGAGGGTATATATTTCCTTTGTAAGTATTGAATGCCGTGTAAAATAGGGCAGGTTAAGGTATGAAAGCACTTCGTTATTTGCATTGGTAAAGGGTACATAAGCCGACAGATATGAAAGGTTGCTTATGGATTCCCTGTGAATAAACCGTGCACTGTTTTTTATCCGCATCTCAGAATATGCAACCGGGTTCATCTGTTCTCCGGTAAGTTCCAGTTCAAAAACTTCCGGTCTGGATGAGGCATACAATTTCCCCTCCAGGTCATAGAGATTGATGTCGGTGTAAAAGACATTTGAAAACTGGATCAGAAGTCCCGTAACATAGTATCTCATTTCCGGTGTCAGCTCACTTTCCAGTCCAAGCCTGTATTCAAGCTCTACCATGACCGACTGGATCTTTTCGCTGATATTTTCATGCTGCTTGTTTTCAAACTGTATTATGTTATAATAGATGGTTCCGGCAGCGATAATTATCAGCGACAACAGCAGCACCCCTATCATGGAGTATTTGATTTTGTTTTTGAAATCAATTTGCCATTTCTTAAGCCTTAAAGGATATTTACATATAAGCAGGGAAAGGCTGTACAAAAGATAGAAAAATGCAAAGCTATATGAAAATGAAGTGACCAGATCAACAATAGTTATTACCGGTTTGCTGATAACGATAACATTATCTTCATCCACCCGGTATACGAGATGTTCATAGCCTCCTTCCTCAATGAAGGACATATCTTCACTCTCTGCCGTTTCGAACTTGAGCCTGAGGGGATAGGTATATGTGCCGGTTCTTGTTATTAACTGTCCCTGGTGGTATTTTGCATTGGAGTATTGTGTGATAGCCGGCGAACCTGAAAGCCTGCCTTCCAGGAGTAGTTCCGGATAACCCAGCTGGTCGCTCAATACTCTGCTGTCGAGCGATATAAACAGTGTTTTCTCCCATGGGTGTTGATCAAACTCATATACAACCATTCCCATGTAGCTTATCCTTCCGTTAAGGTTATCGAGAAAATAAAACTGAGAATTTCTGGATACCGGTATGCCGAATTCATCGACCATATCATAGAAGAAGTCGTAACAGTCTACAAATTCTCCAACATCTTCAAGCCAGAGGTCAAAATTGTAGCCGCATGCGGCCACCTGCAACTCATAGTTTCTGAAGTAACCACCAAAATAATTTGCTCCTATGTAGTCATAAATCTCGAAGTCATCATAGTAAACGCTACTCAGAGAGTTTATGAGGAAGCTGTCCTGACGCATCCGGTATTCGATATCCTCAAACAGGAACTCAGCCACCTGGTCTCTTTCGTTTGCAAGATTCACAACTATCACCTCTCTAATTCCCTTTTCCTTTTTGTGGTTGCTGGAGGTTATGAAAGCCAGTGAGAAAAGTGAAATAAGCAATACCATTAATATCTGGAGCGTATAGCTGTACCGGTACCTGAAATACCTTATACCTGCTACACTGCCGGTAAAAACCAGAAAGAAAATAACTGCATATATATTTAATTGATGCCCCATGGCATGAAACA
>SLRB01000049.1 GCA_007131165.1 Bacteroidales bacterium
CTCCAGCTCAAAAAAAGGCGCTCTCTGCATGCTGTCTTTAACCAGAACAACGTTTGCACCCCCTGAAAGCGAAACTACCCTGGCACCCCTGTTATATGATGAAATCAGTGCCCCCTCTGTAGTGCTCAACGGTACGTAAAAGTCGCCATTTGCATATTTGCCGTTTATTTTCAACGGGCCAATTGCTCCTACCGGTACCTGGGAAAAACCAATGATGCTTTCAATGTTGCCACGGGTTAGTTCTGCATCAACAACACTGCTTTGCAGGTATTTGATACTGCGGCCGCTCCTTTTACTCAGAAAACTGATCCGGTCTTTAATGGCGTTTTCAGAGTAATTGTTCTTTCTGTCTTTTGGCAGGCTCATTACAAATTCAGTTAGAGAATCAATTATCAAAACATGTTGCCATATCACTTATAAACAAATATATCAAGTAAAACCCACAAAAATCCGTTTTTCATAATAAAAATATCCTTCGCAATCGCTGATGAACAAATCAGCTGCTTCTCCGGCGACCGGCAACCGGGCAGAATCTTGTTACAGGTGCTGTGATGAAGAAACACACCGGATGTTTTCCCGGCAGGATTGTTGTATATGCCTGCCGATTGTCATTTGCGCCGTTTTTTATATCTTGGCGTGTCAAAACAGGGCTTGGCTTGCAAGGAGATAGAATCGGGGCGGGCTATCCAATTCTGAGGTATAATATGATAATTGAAACCAGGGCATATGCAAGGGCAGGGTTGCTGGGCAACCCTTCCGACGGATATTTCGGAAAGACAATATCCATTATCATAAGGAACTTCGGGTCCTCAATCTCAATATATGAAACACCTGAGTTAAAAATCGAGGAATCGGAAGAGGATATCAATACTTTCAGGAATGTTTACCAGATGGTTGATCTTGTTAAATTAACCGGGTATTACGGAGGTACGCGGCTTATAAAAGCAGCCATAAAGAAATTCGCCGAATACTGCGAAACAAGCAACATCAGACTTGGACACAAGAATTTCACGATCCGTTACAGGTCCTCTATCCCGAGGCAGGTAGGGCTGGCGGGATCAAGCGCTATTATTACCGCAACAATGAAGGCTCTTATGCGGTTTTATGAGATCGACATCCCAAAGCATATTTTACCGACACTGGTATGGAAAACGGAGACTGAAGAGCTGGGTATCAATGCCGGCTTGCAGGACAGGGTGATCCAGGTATACGAAGGCTGTGTATACATGGACTTTGACAGGGAGCAGCTGCAGAAAAAGGGGTATGGCAGGTATATACCAATTGACCCGGCGCTGCTGCCAAAGCTCTATCTTGCCTATAAAGTTGAACTGGGCAAGGTTTCCGGTGCGGTACTAAATAATGTACGTGAAAGGTATGACAAAGGCGACGAATTTGTTATAACCACGCTCTCAGAAATAGCAGAACTGGCAGAACAGGGGCGATCGGCAATCCTCAACAAAGATTATGCTCTATTGAATGAGCTTATAAACAGGAACTTTGACCTCCGTTGCAAGATAATGAATATATCAGAAAGCAATATGGAGATGGTCAGGACAGCAAGAAGTTGCGGAGCCTCGGCCAAGTTCTCAGGGTCTGGCGGGGCAATAATCGGAATGTACCAGGATGATGATATGCTTCGCCGGCTTATAGTCAACCTTAAGAAAGTCAATGCAAGAGTAATCAAACCAATAATAATTTAACCAGGCATGATAAAGAAAGCAGTTATTCCGGCAGCAGGGTTGGGTACAAGATTCCTTCCGGTAACCAAGGCCCAGCCAAAAGAGATGTTGCCCATAATAGATACCCCGACCATACAGTACGTTGTCCAGGAATGTGTTGACTCCGGTATTGAAGATATCCTGATAATCTCCGGTAAGGGTAAACGTTCGCTGGAGGACCATTTTGACAAGAATTTCGAGCTTGAAACACGGCTGCAGGAGAAGGAGGATGAAGCACTCTATACACATCTTAAGCATATAGAGAACATGGCAAATATCCATTTTATACGTCAAAAGGAACTGAACGGACTCGGCGACGCCATTTATCATGCAAGATTCCACTGCGGGCAGGAACCCTTTGCAGTGCTTTTAGGCGATACCGTGATAGACTCAGTCATTCCGGTTACGCAGCAGCTGATCGATTCCTATGAGCAATACGGACAGACGGTCATTGCAGTGGAAACTGTAGCCTGGGATAATGTTTCGCGGTACGGGATTGTAGGAGGTGATAACCTCAGCTCCAGGGTTATCCGGTTAAATGAGCTGATTGAAAAACCAAACCGTGAACAGGCCCCGTCTAACCTTGCCATTGCGGGCCGTTACATCCTTACACCCCAGATATTCAGGGCTCTTGAAAAAACTCCACGAGGTAAAGGCAATGAGATCCAACTTACCGACGCCCTGCAAATGCTGCTTAAGGAGGACGGAATCACAGCAACCCTTATTGAGGGCAAGCGATATGATTTAGGGAACAAGATGGATTTTTTGAAGACCACCGTAGAATTTGCATTGAAAAGACAGGATTTTGCAGCTGAATTTGAGGAGTTCCTCAGGGAGACCATTGACAGGCTTGACCAAGACAGGAAAGAACATTAACGTTAACCGGTTTTTTAACTGATTTAGTTTCCTGTAACGGCTCAGGCAAGTATAATCAGGCAGTTATTCGTGATAGTGAAAACCAGCTGGTCGTAAACACTGAGATTGGTATGCAGATAAGCATATTGCAGGAACCGGCAGACGGCGCTGCTGTGTACATTGAAACCCAACCCCAACTACCAATACCAATGGGGCAGGGCTTTCGATGGGCATGAGATCAGAACATCCGGCACAACAACATTGAGCGATAGCGATACTCCTGACCATGGCGAATTTATTTTAGTTCCGGATAGCCCTTACGATCGGCGCAGCCCCCAAAACAATGATTTATGAAAGGGCGTAAACGGTGTAAACAACCCCTGTCCTCAGTGATGCCGTTTGCCAACAGAAGCTGAATTAGATGCAGAAAGGCAGAGTTGGACCAGCAATGACGCAGCAGGAGCCTTTGCCTCGCCCTTAAAATTACCCGTGGCGGGCTATCGCGACTACAGCAGTGGTTCGCCCGAGGATGTAGACTCCAGCGGCCGCTATTGGTCGGGTACGGTAGTTGATACCCGCTCGGGGGGGCTGCGTATCTTCGGTACAAGTGCCTTCATGAGCAGCTACCACCGGGCGAACGGGTACTCTGTTCGTTGCATTAAGGATTGAGTGCGCACTTAAAGTGATCAGTGACACAAAGAGGCATTGTGTTGATTATGGACTGCGATAAAAAAAGCACCTGCCGGCTGAACGCTGCAAGTGCTTGATTTTGTTGTGGGCGATGCTAGATTCGAACTAGCGACCCCCTGCTTGTAAGGCAGGTGCTCTGAACCAGCTGAGCTAATCGCCCTGGTTGCCAAATTGGCGCTGCAAATATAAAAGACTTATTTATTATTTCAAAACAATTTTATCCGGTAAATAAGAAAATACTATATCTTAAAAGCAAAAAAAGACGGCCATTGAAAACAAGTTGCTGCAATGCCTGTATCACCGGGCTCCTGCTTGCAATCCTGACTTCTGAATCAAGTCCCCATTCCCGGAAGATCCCACCTGATAATAATAACACCGCGCCCCGAATATTGATTTCTACAGGCGGTCACAGCTCTGATCATGACCCATTTTTTGCCATGGTCCATCCCCTGGGCAATTTCCATATCTACGCCCTGCCTCAACTTAGGGCTAACCGTTCACTGCTATCCGACTCGATTGACAGGAATAATGCCACAGTTTTTTTATGGTATGTGGCAGGATATCTCTTCCAAGGAAAAAGAGTATTTTTTGAGGCTTACTGAAAAGGGGGGCGGACTGGTCTTCGTTCACCGTTCGCCTGTATCCTGCCAGGAGTGGGAGTAAATTGACAAGCCCCTGAATAATCAGGTCAAAAGCAGTATCAGTATAAGAATAAGCAACAGACCACCAACACTAATATAAATACCTCGGGGACTGGTTACAATATCCTTGATATCCTTAAGTTCTTTTCTCAGCTCAACCCTTTCTTCTTCTGTCAGCTCTGATTTATCCATATCACGTATCTCTTCAATACGCATTTCTATTTGGTTGATCTCTTCTTCAGATAATTTGTCTCCCCTGTTTTCAATAGCAGCGGGGTTATCTGAGTTCAATTCTGATTTTGCATCAGTTGCAAATACCGTTGAGACACTCAACGAAAGAACCATCAGGAATACAAAAAACACAATCTTTTTCATAATTAGAAAGTTTAATTATCAATTCAATTAATAATAGTGAATCCCGGCAGTGTAATATTTGTTTGATCCAAAAAGAACCATGCAAATAACACTTTCTGCATGTATCAGAAAGAAACAAAATCGATACCAGCCTCCTTATTGTTATAATTTTAAGCCCCAAACCAAACGCTCGCTCATCCTGTCCGAACCGACAGCATTATGCAACCAGTTTTGTATACTACACAAAGACAGGGTGTCAGTCAGTATAACCAATCAGGAACTATATCCCCCATATTAATTTTCAGACTGCTTACAAACTAATTGCTTGCCGGGTAATGAATTGTGGAAAAAACACACACAATGCAGGAAGATTCTACAAAAACAGAATTATTAATTCCACATTCAAATCTGTTTTTTTAATCCATTATCCCAATAAAATCCAGCTGATCAAATGTGTCCAGTTTTAAAACAAACCGTATCCTCTCTTTAAATTGTCCGCTCATTGATCCGATATTCTCAGAAACCACCAATGGAAAATAAATTTCGAACGTGTCCCATATTCCTGCCTTTAATCCGGCTTCATAGAAAAATGGTGAATTGTGATTCATTTCCGGGCCTTTTTCGTTCAACAGCAGGTTAGCAAATGGCCTGACCGGGATCCATCCGGCCATACCAGGCAATGTGCTTGTAAATGACAAAGAAATAAGCCAGTTACTGTATCCGAGAATTTCGCTGACCGGTGA
>SLRB01000344.1 GCA_007131165.1 Bacteroidales bacterium
AAGGAAGCTTTGAAACCCTTTACCCTTTCGTAAATCTCCCGGTCGCCTGTACCGAGAATCTGTGCAGCCAGAATCCCGGCATTCCTTGCACCGTCAATTGCCACAGTTGCAACCGGTATCCCCGCAGGCATCTGGAGAATCGAAAGAATTGAATCCCAACCATCGAGAGAATTGGACGAGTTGATGGGCACCCCAATGACAGGTACCCCGGTAAGTGCAGCAATAACACCGGGAAGATGAGCCGCTCCACCGGCTCCGGCAATAAATACCCGTATCCCCCTTTCATATGCCGATGATGCGAATTCCATCACCTTGTCAGGAGTACGGTGAGCAGACAATGCATTTATCTCAAACGGTATTTTGAATTCGTTCAAAATCTTTGCCGCTTCTTCCATAATTGGCAGATCTGAGGTGCTGCCCATGATGATGCTTACTTTTGCTTCCATAATTATTATCTTTCAATTTTAATAAATATCCGGATATCATGCCTGATACTGCCGGCGGTTATTATTTATAATTATCTGTAGCTGGTATCCCTTATTTTTATAATTTCGCAAGATACTTAAAAATTACAAATCATAGAATAAACAGCCGTTCTGAAAAAGGCAACCGGCAGTCTTATATCCTGATAACCTGCTGTTTTGCATATCCGGCAGGATAGCCGGGGAGAACAATAAAAACCGAGGTTTCATCAAAGTCCGCGCAGATGGAAAAAATTATACTGCACGATAAAGAGTTCGTTCTTTCAATAACACCTGCTCAGATACAGGATGCGGTATCATCGATTGCAGCCGGGATAAGCAGCGACCACAAAGACGACAATCCCCTGTTCCTAAGCATACTTAACGGTTCGTTCATGTTTACGGCCGACCTGCTGAAAAAAATAAACTTCAGCTGCACTGTGTCTTTCCTGAAATTAGCGTCGTACAGTGGTGATGCAAGCACGGGCATAGTAAAGGAGCTTATCGGCCTGGATGAGGAAATCTCCGGAAGGACTGTGGTCGTACTTGAAGATATTGTTGATACAGGTACCACGCTGAAAAGCATTGTCGCACAGCTAAAGCGGCAAAACCCCGGACAAGTAAAGATAGCTACCCTGCTGCTCAAGCCTGACGCTTTTTCGGGAGATGTTCACATTGATTATGTGGGCCTGGAAATACCAAATGATTTTATCGTGGGATACGGGCTTGATTACAACCAGCTTGGAAGAAACCTTGACGGTATCTACAAAATTTTGCCTGACAAAGCCGGGCAGCCCGGATAGAGACGGAAAGGCCGGAAAAGACGGCCGGGTCAACAGGGATATAAATTATACTTATTGCAGATAAAATATAAGATCAACCAAATATATTTCAAACAAATAAAAATCAAAAAATGCTAAACATTGTAATCTTCGGCCCTCCGGGCGCAGGAAAAGGGACACAGTCCGAACTGATTATCGAAAAGTACAAACTGGTGCACCTCTCGACAGGCGACATTTTGCGTAACGAGATCGCAAACAAGACCCCTCTGGGCATTGAGGCAAAGAAAATTATTGAGAAGGGTGAACTTGTTTCCGACGATATAGTGATCGGAATGGTTAAAAACAAGATAGAGGGCAACATGACCGGAAACGGATTCATATTTGACGGTTTTCCGCGTACAAAAGAGCAGGCAGAAGCGCTTGACAAAATACTTGAAGATAATAACACCTCGATATCGGTCATGATCTCTCTTGATGTTGACGAAGACGAGCTTGTAAAAAGGCTGCTCAAGAGGGCAGAAGAACAGGGGCGCACCGACGACAACATTGATGTGATCAGGAACCGCATAAAGGTATATAATGAGGTTACAAGCCATGTATGCGATTATTACAGCAAAAAGAACAAATACAGGTCCATACCGGGCACTGGAACAATAGAGGAGATATTTGACCGTATTTCGGCAGTACTTGATGAGTATGCCCCAAAAAGGTCCTGCTGCGGTTAAAAGCAGGCCTCACCGGTTTCACCGCTCACCGGTGAAACCGGTGATTACAGTTAACCCCTCCAGCTGACAATAAAAAAAATGGCCGACACCAATTTTGTCGATTACGTTAAGATCTTCTGCCGCTCCGGTAAGGGCGGGGCGGGATCGGTGCATTTTCACAGGGACAAGTTTACCGCAAAAGGGGGTCCGGACGGAGGTGACGGCGGACGTGGCGGGCATATTATCCTGCGCGGCAACTCCCATCTATGGACACTTATTCATCTCAAGTACAGGCGGCACGTATTTGCCGATAACGGCGAACCCGGTTCTTCGGCGCAAAAGACCGGGGCCAGCGGTAATGACAAAATAGTGGAGGTCCCTCTTGGCACAGTCGCAAAAGATGCTGAAACAGGTAAGGTAGTCTTTGAAATAACCGGACACGGCGAGGAAAAGATACTTGCAGAAGGAGGCCGGGGCGGATTGGGAAACGCCAATTTCAAGAGTGCAACCATGCAGACTCCCCGTTTTGCCCAGCCGGGCGAAGAGGCCGTTGAGGGTTGGTTCGTCCTCGAGCTGAAGATACTTGCTGATGTGGGACTTGTTGGGTTTCCCAACGCGGGCAAGTCTACGCTCCTTTCGGTGGTATCGGCTGCCAAACCGAAGATCGCCAACTATCCCTTCACTACCCTTGTTCCCAACCTTGGAATTGTGCCCTACAGGGACAACCGCTCTTTCGCCATGGCCGACATACCCGGCATCATAGAGGGGGCACATGAGGGGCGGGGACTCGGACTGCGGTTTCTGAGGCATATTGAGCGTAACGCCATGCTCCTTTTCATGATACCGGCCGACAGCCCCGGCATTAAAAATGAATACGAGGTGCTTATCAGCGAGCTGCGCAAGTACAACCCTGAGCTTCTCGACAAGGAGAGGCTGCTTGCAGTAACAAAATCTGATATGCTGGATGAGGAGCTGAGGGGCGAACTGTGGACCGAACTTGAAAATGATTTACCCGGGGTGCCGAAAATGTTTATCTCTGCGGTAACAGGCGATGGGATAGACAAGCTGAAGGACATACTGTGGGAAATTCTGAACCACTGAATGCCGCCCGCATAATGCGGCATATGACACATAGCAGCAGCTATGCAGTTGTACATATACAGACTTGTAGTTCAACCATTAACGAAAATGCAACCCTGAGATGATAGAATATCTGATAGAGCTTGATAAAGCTCTGTTCGTTTATCTCAACAGCCTGAACAACGACTTTTTTGATTCTGTATTTCTTTGGGTTACAGAGAAATACTCCTGGCTATTTCTCTATGTCCTTATACTGCTGCTGGTAATCTGGCGATATATGGCCGTAAAAATCAGGATATCAACCGGTAAAGGCTTATCTGGCCCGGGATTGACCTTCGACCGCAGCTGCTGGCCATGGCTTCTGCTTGGAGTGGTTTTCATTGCTTTACTTACTGCGCTGGCCGACCAGGTATCGGTACACCTTTTCAAGGAGGTCTTCCAGAGGCTGAGGCCAAGCCATGAACCTGAATTTGCAGAATTCATCCACCTGCCCAGGCGAAAAGGAGGTATGTACGGCTTTGTATCCGGCCACGCAACCGGCTCTTTTGCCGTGGCATACTTCACTTCGCGTATAATCGGCCTCAGATGGTATACCTGGCTCATATTTATCTGGGCAGTTATCTTCTCATACAGCCGCATCTATATAGGCGTGCACTATCCGGGCGACTCGGTATTTGGCGCGTTGCTGGGCATATCGCTTGCCTGGATGCTCCTGAGAATATGGAAATCGATGGGCAGAGAATGGTTTCCTTCCCTCCTCCCTTCAAAACTCCGGTAAAGTTATCTCCTTCCTGCCGGAAACCATTTTAAAAACCGGCCAAAACCTGCTATGTGACCAACTTTGGCACATAAATTGACATTGATTAAATAACCACAATAACCAAAAACCATGTTACCCGAAAATAAAAGCAACCCGCAGGCGCCAGGGCAGTCAAAGTCCAAAACAGGACTTTTAGTGCTTGCATTCCTGCTGCCGGCAGTGTTAATGGTGGTACCATCCTGCTACAAGGGAGAGTACGGCCAACCGGGCCTCGCATTCGTTGCATTTTCATGGATTGAAGACGAGCCCTCCTATATTGAGATCGAAAATGAGTTCATTCCGCCTGTGTTTTACTGGGACTGGTTTTACAGGGTTGATCCCGGCCTCTATTACATTTATTATGAAGGTAACCACAGGAGGGGCGGAAGAATAAATCCCTATGCATGGGAACTTGAATATGAAGTGTGGGAAAACCCCGGGAAAAAGGGTAAGCACCTGTGGCAGACTGGCCCTGACGGGCCGGATGCATACTTTACCATCGAGCTGTCACCGTTCGGGCCGGAGGTCTTTTACGAGGAGCTTTATCCTGAAAAATCGGCAAAACCGGAAGACGAACCTGAGACTGACATGAATATTGGAGATGTCATAATAATTGAAAAGCAGAGCAACAATCACAATCTGAGACTCACTTACAGAATGGTTGAACCACGAAATAACAACAAAGAGTAAAGGCAATTATTCGCTCCATATATAGCACCACCTATCTGATCCGGGCCTGCCAGGCCCGGATTTTTTCGCACTCATATCCCGAGCCTGTAAAACCCCGCATAAAATATGTACCTTCCGGTGATCTCCGCAAACAAGATCAGAGCAAGGGCAAGAAGAAGATATTTCCTGATGGCCCTTCCGTCCCGGGCTGAGGGCACAGCAAGGTGGAAAAAGATCAGTCCCGTACCCGCAGTAAGCAAGAGGTATTGCAGGATATTCAGCATCATAGGTATATCCCGGGGCGGAAATGCAACCTGTCCGGGATCAGGCACCGGCCCTGAACCTGATACAATCCTTGCCACAAAAGCAACGGCCATTAACCAGCCAAATGCCCCGGGAAACCGGTAACTGGCTGCAACACCGGTATCACCGGACTGAATGGTTGCCATAATCCACATCAG
>SLRB01000275.1 GCA_007131165.1 Bacteroidales bacterium
ATTCGCCGGAAGTGCTGCTGCATTCGCCGGAAGCGCTGTTTCATTCGGCGCACAACCCTGTTTTCCTGCAGAAACGGATGCAACAGATCTTGCAACTACCCGGGCCCCGGCAGCCCGGCAGAGCGAAGTAATTGGCCAAAGGCCCAACATCCTGTGGATAAGTGTCGAGGATATAAGTACCGATCTGAGCTGCTACGGCGCTACCGGTATTCATACTCCCAACATCGACCGGCTTGCCGCCGAGGGGATCATGTACAAACATGCCTATGCCACAGTGGGTGTTTCGGCTCCAAGCCGCAGCTCCATCATAACAGGCATGTACCCGGTCAGTATCGGCAGCCACAACATGCGCACAGGTCCGCACTGGACCTACCGGTCGCCTGACAACGAAGATTATATGGAGGATTATTACGGGTTGTATGACCAGAAGGGAAGGGTGGTGCCCCACTACGCGACCGTGCCGCCTCCGTACGTGCGGTGTTTTACCGAGTACCTCAGAGAGGCGGGCTATTACACTACCAACAACGCCAAAACCGATTACCAGTTTAATCCGCCGCTCACGGCATGGGACGAAACCAGCGGCCGCGCCCATTACCGCAACAGGCCTGATGGGGTGCCTTTTTTTGCCGTGTTTAATGATGAGATCACCCATGAATCACGCGTCTGGATGAAGAAGGACGATCCCATGCTGGCTGATCGCTCCAAAGTGCCTGTCCCCGCCTATTTCCCTGTTATCCCGTCGGTTGTCGAGGCAGTATCCCGCGTTTACTCCAACATCATTGAACTGGACAGGAACGTTGGCCGGATACTTGACGAGCTTGAGGCAGAAGGCCTGCTTGAAAAGACCATCATCTTTTTCTGGAGTGACCATGGAGGGCCATTGCTTAGGCAGAAGAGGGCGGTGGGGAACAGCGGACTGCATGTGCCGCTTATAGTCCGTTTGCCAAACGGCGAGAAGGCGGGTACGGTGGTCGAGGATATTGTCTCCCTGATGGATTTAGGGCCTACCGTGTTATCCCTTTCGGGGATAAAGCCGCCTGAGCATATGCACGGCAGGGCATTTCTGGGTCCTTACAAAACGGATACACCGCACCGGTATGCATTCGGTTCGGCCGACAGGTTCGACGAGGTGTACGACATGAGCAGGTCGGTGATAGACGGCAGGTATGTTTACATCAGGAACTTCCGCCCTGAGCTGCCTCTTATTTACAGGAATGCATACCGCGAACAGATAGATATGACCCCCGAACTGATAGAGATGGACCGTCAGGGTGAGCTTGAGGGCGATGCCGCATATATATGGATGAAAACCAAACCTGTCGAAGAGCTGTACGACCTGCACAACGATCCCTGGGAGGTGAACAGCCTGGCAGACTGCCCTCAGCACCGGGAGAAGCTCCTTGAGCTGCGGGGTGCACTGGCGCAGTGGCAACTGGAGGTAGGCGATCTTGGTTTTATTCCCGAGCATGACCTGGTACAGATGAAATGGCCGGGACTGGTGCAGCCCGAAACAGAGCCGGTATCCTTCAGCCTGGCCGGTGGAATGCTCGAGTTATCCAGTGCCACCGAGGGGGCAAGCATCGCCTGGCAGGTGGAAGGAAGAGATAATCCCGACCGCTGGCATCTGTACCACCAGCCCCTTGAACCTGGCAGGGGAGAGGTAATAAGGGCAAGGGCGATAAGGATCGGCTACAAGACTTCTGAAATTACGGTTTTTGGGCAATAGAAGACTCCAAACAGCCCGGTGCCCCTGGTATTTTAGGGCCGGTGTGTCAGGTTCCTACTTTACGATGATCTCCCGGAAGTTTAGTGTTCTGATGTATTCAAAGAAGGTGGTGACCCTGGCTTTGTTTTCCTTATTTATCAGGAAGAGAGATATCTCATGCTCTTTCTCTTCCAAATTGGTTTCTTGTTCCTTGCACATTATCAGGTCTTTCAATTCGTCGGGGGCGTTTATTTTGTATCCCCTTAACATCAGCTCCTTTTGTATGTACCTGAAATCAAGCTTTGCCCTGGTAAGGAGGAAACTGAAATCATACATATCTCTTGCCTTCGTCCTTGAGACGAGTGCAACTGCCTTCATCGAGAAAAGAATGTTAAGATCAGGCAGTTTAACCGGATAGTAGTATCCGAAACGGTTTATGAAAAAAGTCTCTCTGGTATAATCTGTCCGGTTTTGCTGAATGTCAATCTTAATCCAAATTTTTTTCCTTGGATCGGGTAAACTGTATTTTTTGGCTATGTCAGGAAAAACAACTCTGCAATAGTTGTCAGTTTCTTTATAGTTATGCTCAATCATGCAGGTGATTCCTTCGAGGGCTGTTTTTTTTGGAATTTCATTGAATAGATCTCTCAGGGTTTCCAGATTGCTTCCATAAAAATCAAAGTCCAGGTCTTCGCTGAATCTGTCCAGTCCGTGACAGAATCGCAGGCTTGTACCCCCGATAAAGGTGAGTTTGCCACTGCTGACTTCGTTAGCTATCCTTCCAAGGACCAGTGTCTGGAGGTATTCCTTTATCATGTTCTGAGTAAAAAGCCCTCCATTGAGATGTGAGGGATAATAACTTCTTATTTCTTCAATAGACAGCATGGTGTTTGAGGATTTTATCGAGCCTTCTGGTTACAGCATCGTTCCCTGATAGTTCAGCATATCCGAATAATTTGTTCTTATCCATCCGTTTTAAAAGACCTGATTCAAATCTGTAATCGTCAATTTCCCGGTTCTTAACCCCGGGCCTGTTAAGGTACAAAAAATCGAAAAAGGCCTTTTCAAGACATGCAACTTTAACATACCGGTCAAGCACTCTGCCGCTGAGATTGATTTTGATATTGTATAGTGAATAACCCAAAAACAGATCAGGTTTGATACTCCGGTAGACGAAAGTTCCCGGCATAGTGTCATATACAGTAGTCTTTTTTGTGGTTACAGCAGTATATGAATAAACAGATTCGGGTATAAGTCCCCCGGTTGACATAACATATTCCAGGCTTAAATAGGATGGGGAATTAATTTTATTGGATATCAGCAGTCCGATAGATTCAGTTTCGAGGAACTCACTGAAAATGTAATAGCCTTTTATCAGTTGTGTGATATAACCCTTATTACGCCATTCATATATTCTTCGCCTGTCTATACCGCCGAATATGGTGTTGATATCATCATAGGAAAATACCACCAGCGATATCATACTGTTATGGAACTCATTAAATGTCATATTGCAAATATACAAACTATTTCTCATTGTGGTTAAAAATAACTACAATAAGAAACAAGGATGTGTTATCAACCTGGTCCAGACACGCCGAAGCCTATAATCTCCGGGTCGAGGGGGATCAGGTTCCCGATAAACCATAATCCCCGTAGCAGGAACTATCTTAAAATCTGTGTCTCCATGGCGCGGTCATATCCTGGTTGTGCTAACAATATTATATTAAATGATAATTTGTAAATTATGTGTAATATATTAAATAGAGTTTAATAAAAAAAGCTATATTTGCAAGAAGACACTTAATAAAATGTTTGTGGAAGATATAATAAAGCGTGTTATTCTTGAGAACATAGAATTAATTGGTTCAAAAAAAATAATCAGAAGGGATTTTAATATTCCTTCGACAGACAGTATAATGATTTTGACTGGTATACGAAGATGTGGCAAAACATATCAGCTATATCAAAACAGTGTAAGGTATGATTCTGAAGATGTTCTTTTTCTTGATTTTGAAGATGAAAGGCTTATACAGCTAAGTGCCCTCGATAGCTATGATATCATCCTGGATAGTTACAGAAGGATATTCCCCGGCAGGAAACCTGTACTTTTTTTTGATGAAATTCAAAGTCTTAGAAACTGGCATCTTTATCTGAAGAGGATGCATGCCCACGATTACAAATTGATGGTTACTGGAAGTAATGCCAATCTGTTGAGCAGCGATATTGCAACTTATCTAACAGGAAGGGCGATTGAAACACACATTTTTCCTTTTTCATTCATAGAGTTCCTGAACCTGAAAGGTCTGGAAATTTCAACAGAAGACTATTATACGGCCGTTCCTGAAATATTAAACACGTTTGATGACTATCTCATTAATGGTGGGTTCCCTGAAGTCATTAAAGCCGAACCCGGAGATAAAAGAGTCATGATGCGTTCAATTCATGAGTTAATTCTTTATAAGGATTTGGTTGCCAAATATGAAAAGAACAGCTATCTGTTTCAACTGGTAATATCGAAGCTGGTTGAAAACATTGGAAAATCATTTTCTATTATAAAACTTGCTGATAAGATCAAGCCGGTATATAAGACGAGTAACCCAACGGTAACCGACTATGTAAACCTGCTATCGGTTCCATTTGTTGTCAAGCCGGTTTTTTTATACAGAAAGTCCTTTGTTCACAGGGAAATGGAACGAAAAATATACTTCGTTGACAATTCATTTATTACGCAGAATACTATTGATAATGACTATTCAAGACTACTTGAAAATTGTGTATTTAATCACCTGGACAGGTATTCAGACGAGGTTTATTATTATAATACAGGCAATAAGCTGGAAGTGGATTTTCTTTGCAGGAAGGGGCAGGATTTTTATGCTATTCAGGTTTCTTACAATATTTCTGACCCCGAAACCAGGAACAGGGAATTAAAGGCAATTTCCAGATGTGTTCGTGAGATGGGACTGAGTAATGGGCTCATTCTTACATATAACGAAGAAGGCCACGAGGTATCTGATGGTGTTAATATTGATATTATGCCTGTCTGGAAGTACCTGCTAACCGCAGGATCAGCTGTCCGCCCTGATCTTGTATGAACCGGATTTTAACCGTATTCCTCACTGCGCCGGTCAATTCCCTGCAAGGTTAGTTTTCGGCCTTATCTCGTTTGCACCTGGGTTAACCATATGTTGATATTGCCCTGTCGGTTCTCCTCATGGTTGGTTGGCTGGTCTTATCTCGTTTGCACCGGGACTGAGTGTGTATTCCTGTCCGCCCCATATCAGCCTGCCGGATATCCCTTCGGGAAGGGTGATGCTGAAGACAGGACTGCTACCCTGCAAGCCCTGCCCCCGGAACGTTATTTCGCCTGCAGGATGCGGCATCCCTGCATCTATTTCATCAAGCTCTCCGGGATGCGGCTCAACCCTAACACTCCTGAATGACGGTTCGGCGGGGGTTATCCCTGCCATCACCGAAAGGAAAAAATAGAGGGGTGAAGCGCTCCAGGCATGGCAGTCGCTCCGCGTGGGCTCAGGTTGTTCGGCAAAGGTGGTAAGCCCTATGTCAAGCATGTCTTCCCATTGCCCGAGCTGATCTGCAAAAAGATTGCCATAGCCGGTCTGCAGCATGGCCCTGAACAGGTAGAACCTGAAATACATGGTGGCCTGGATAAGGCCCTGGTCTGTCATCACCTTTTCCATCACGCCCGGTGCCCTGGTGTTGTCAAGTGCTCCCGACAGGATGCCGAAGATATTGGCATGCTGGCTGAAGATATCCTTGTCCGGTGTGTCTGCAATGAGCTGCCTGTCGTCGCACCAGGCATGGCTGATGACAGCCTGGTTGAGTGAAGCTGCAAGTTCCCTGTACCTGCTGCCCAGTCCCGGGTCGCCTATAAAATCCATCAGTCCGGCTGCCTTGTTAAGGGTGTATGCAAGCTGCAGGGTGAGGATTGACGAGTTGCCGGTCATTCCGCCTGAAGGCACTCCTCCTATCCGCAGGTTATTGTCCCACGGCCATTCATCGGCCCAATCGACGAAGTTCCAGTAGGGATTGGCACCGAGCATGCCTGTTTCACTGTCGATATAGTTAAGGTACCAGTCGATTATGTTTGTGATCCCCATCTTAAAGCTCCTGATGAACCGGTCATCTTCCCGGTGCATGTAGTAGTCGTGTACCATGGTGATCCAGACCAGCGAATATGGCGGTATGAACTGGGGACTGTAGGACGGGTAGCGGCTGTAGGTGATACCCTCGTGAATGCGGGATATGTCGAACAGGTGGAGCGCCTTGCGCATGAGCCGGTCGTCGCCCGAAACATAAAGCGATATGAGCGCCTGTATGCGTGTGTCGCCGGCATAATTGAGCTGCTCGTAGTAGGGGCAGTCGTAATAAGTTTCCTGGGCACAAAGACGGGCAGTACGCCAGCCCACTTCCCAGATGTCGTCGAAAACCAGATTCGCGGTATTGAAAAAGGCGTTCTCCCTGAATGGGTAGGCCGAATAAATCCCGTAAATATCATTTATCGTGAGGGGCTCGCCTGCCGTTTCAATGTCCAGCTGCATGTATCTCCAGGTACGGTACCAGAGAGGGGAGAAGACCCTGTCATTGCCTCCGTCGGCTATGAATATGTCGTACACGCCCTGTATTTCCATACCTTCGACCCTGTCCCTGTGTCTCTTGCGCGAGGTTAGTCCCCCGACATCATCTTTAGCGAACAGCGCCTCCGAATAGGTAATGCGTATGTTGCCCTGGTCGCCGCCGGTAACCGACAGCACCGGGTACCCCTTGGTAATGTGGCCGTTGTCAAGCAGCAGGCTCACACGGCTGTTGGCGGGTATTGTTACCGGCTCGCCATGTATGATGCCCGATGCATCGATCCTGGCGCCTTCGGTACGCCGCAGTTCCGACAGCCGCTCCTTTTGGTTTTCCATCATGGGTATCATCCTGGGTGTCATCACCCAGTCGATATCGGTCCCTATACCCCGGGGCCTGGCATTCATAAGCTGCCTGGCCTTGTCCCAGCCGGTTGCGTCGAACCCTGGTTGCTCCCATCCCCAGGGGTAGAGCGTTGCGTCAACCCTCTCTCCGGGCCCTACGACAATGAAAGTCTGCAGGTGGGAGAAATCGGTGATTGGACTAAAGGCCTGGTTTTGGACCACCTTCCATGTGTTGTTGGTGTTGACTATCTCTTCGCGGGGACTGTTGCCCTGGAGGAGGAAACCGGTCTTTATGCTGAACTGTGCCCAGGGCCTGTGAACGCTGTAGTTCCATACTACGGCGGCGATCACGTTGGATCCGGACTGCAGGTAAGGAGCTATGTCGACCGTCTCGTAGTGCCAGTGGGCCAGATCGCCGCGTGCCGGTCCGAATGCAGCCTCATTGCCATTGACAAACAGCTTGTAGCGGTTATCGGCCGATACGTTTACCACGAATGTTCCGGGTGCGGCATCGAGGTCAAACTCCTTCCTGAAGTGAAAAACCCCAAAGTCAACTGTGCTTGCTGCCGGGTGGGTGATCCAGTAGGCGGACCAGAAATCATCAAGGAGGCGGGGGGCCGGTTGCGGATTGCTGCCTGCAACACCGTTGGCGTTAGCCGTTACGGGCTGCAGGAGCAGCATTGAAGCTAAACAGAACAGGCGGAAGATTTTCATCGGCCAGGGGTTAGTAATCGATTAATGGTTAATGATAGTTGGTTATCAGATGTAAAAGACCGGGAAACAAAAGCTGTCTCCCGGTCTTTAAAGTCATGTGCGAGAAAAATTATAGCATCACAAGGTTGAAACCGGACTTAAAACCGTTTCTGATGGCTGGCAGGCCGGTTCCGCCTGATATTTATAAAGCCCTCGTCAGAAATAACCGGGTTTCTGTTCACAAAGCATATTAAATATAGCCCCAGTCCTGCATTACGGCATAGTTTTCTGCCATGCAGTCCATCGGCTCTTTACCCTGGTAGGCTTCCTGCTCGATGATGAACAGCTCGGTGCCCTGATCTCTTGCCAGGTCGGCGGCTTCTCTTACACCTACAAGACCCTGGCCAAGTATGGTGCTTTCGTAACCACCATCTTGTCTCTGTATCATGTCTTTGACATGAATATTGTCATACCTGCCGGGATATTGTGCAAGCACTTCGCTTGCCTTGGCTCCGGCTATATACATATTACCGGTATCGAGTTGCATCACAACCTTGTCGGCGTCGGTATTGTTCATTATCAGGTCCCAAAGCGTCTCGCCGTTAAGGGTCTCGGTAAATTCAAAGTCGTGGTTATGGTAACCGAACCTCATGCCGTGCTGCTGGCAGAGTTCACCGCACTTGTTAAATATGTCCATGAACCACATAAAGTTGTCATATGTGCTGTACATACGCGGGTCCATCCACGGACTTACAACATACTCCTGCCCCATGAAGGCAGCATCTTCAACCAGCCTCTTCCACTCAGGGGTGAAGTCGCCCAGATTGTCATCCCAATGGGCAGGAGCAAGTACTGTATGGCCCGAGGGCATCTTCATGCCAAGGTCATCAAGCACTTTCTTAAACTCTGAAGGTGCCCACCCGTAGAACTTATGGTCAACGTAGTTGGCATGTTCTACATGCGTGTAGCCTATATCGGCAAGCCTGCGTAACGAAGCCAGCGGGTCTTCCTGCATATCACGCCTTATGCTGTAAAGCTGAATTGCAACAACGGGTTTTGTCCTTGCCGCCGGGGGGGCGCAACCTGCCTTTGCGAGCAGGGCAGTGCCTGCCAGTGCCAGGGCACTGGTTTTAAGAAAGTCTCTTCTGGTGGTTTTCATATAGTTTTTGGTTTTGGTTAGAAATATATTGCAGTTTATTGTCAGTCAAAAAACGGGAAATAGCGCTTCATGTTCTCTTCAGTCAGCCTGACGCCGTATTCTGAATCCTGGAAACACTCGGCATAATTTATCCTGGTTCCCCTCTGGCGTCCGTACAATTCTATCAGCTTGTCCCTGTAGGGCTCAGCGGAAAATCCCCTTCTTCTTCTCTCTCCCATCCATTCCCTGCGCTCTCTGTCGCCTTCCGGTACCTGGTCCAGTATACCCTGGTTAAAGGGAAGCCACTCATACATTTGTGAGGTATGCTCGTGTATCATATCAAGCTTTTTCTCTACTACATCGTCAATATCTACGCACACGTCGGGCTTGAATTCAATGGGCTGGGTGAACCGGTCGCTCATGTAAAGGAACATGGGGTTTCTATCCAGGTGTGGTATATGCGGTACTATGGTAGGCACTGTTACCATGTATGCTGCATCCAGCACCAGTTGCCCGGTATACCGGTGGTCGGGATGGTAGTCGTAGGGCCTGTGTGTGATAACGACATCGGCCCGGTGTTCGCGAATAAGCCTGATGATCTTCAACCGGTTCTCGTAGGTAGGCATCAATGTTCCGTCATCAATATCAAGAATGACATATTTGGCACCAATCACTTCACCTGCCCGGCGGGACTCTTCGCGCCGCGCCCGTTCAAGCTGGTCGGCCGACAGCTCATGGTGCCCTGCATTTCCGTTGGTTACCGACACAAGGACCACATTGTGCCCCTGCTGTGCCCATTTGTAGGCAGTCCCGCCAACCTTAATGTCGGGATCGTCGGGATGGGCACCGATAACAAGGATGTTTAATTTATCATCCTGGGCATACATTCCCGCTGGTGCGGAAAATAGAGTAAAAACAAAGAGAATCGTGAAAATAGAAATAGTTTGTCTCATGGCACTGGTAGGTTTGGGTTTATGTTGATTTGAAATAATTTTAATGTAACATCCTGACTTATTTATTAATGGATATAATGGATGTGTAAATACCTAAAACCGTGAGAAAGATACAAAAAAAATGGTAACGGGCATATTATTGTATCCGGTTTTACAGGGGGGGGATTCCGCAAGACAGCATATGCCGGATATAATGAATCACGGGTGCACCTGCATGCCGTACTGTGCCGGGGTAAGATTATAGCTCAGCAGCGCATTTGCATGCCGTACTATGCCGGGGTAAGATTATAGCTCAGCGGTGCACCTGCATGCTGTATTGTGCCGGGGAAAGATGATAGCTCAGCGGTGCATTTGCATGCTGTACTATGCCGGGGAAAGATGATAGCTCATGAGTAAACGTGAACGCTGCTTTGTGCCGATGGGAGGTAGTTGACCCCGAACCATGCAATAAGCAGTATTATGAAAGCCACTGCAAGCACCCACAGGGGGGTGCGGACTTTCCTGGGGTGGAAATAGCGGAAGTGCATGTAGACAAGGTACATCATCCAGGTGATAAAGGCCCAGGTTTCTTTCGGGTCCCATGTCCAGTAGTGTCCCCACGCCTCCTTGGCCCATACCGCCCCGAACAGCAGTCCCAGAGTCAGGAATGCAAACCCAATATATACAAGGTTGTCGGCCAGTTGCAGCAATGTTTTCCTGAATGTCCTGAAATACTCCAGCCACAGGCCGTAAACGGCCACAAGGCTGGCCGCTCCAAGCAGCGCGTAGGCAAAGATATATACTATAACATGAGGTACGAACCAGGGGCTCTGCAGCGCCGGCATAAGTGTTTTACTGAAGTTTTCAGGGCTGACCAGGTTGATTACCATGAACAGTACCGCCATAAGTACGCTGTAGACCAGGAACCATTTGTAGTTCCATCTCAGGTAAGTAACATAACCAATAAGGCCAAGAAAGAACGAGTACCAAAGCCTGGTCTCACCCAGGGTTCTCATGGGCGCCCTCCCCAGGCTCAGCCACAGGAGGATTATGTAATAACCGAAAACTGCAATGCCTGCTATCACAAGTAAATTGCCGGCAATTCCCATAACACGGCCCGCCGGCGTACTGACCACGCTGGAGGCATCGAGTATGGCGCCTATCTTTGACTTCCCGGAAACGGGCCTTATCATAAAAACGGTTACCCATATAAGAAGCGCTCCCAGGAGCCAGGTACCCGACACTATTATCGCGTAAAAGGGGAAATTTGTATAGTCTGCGAACATAATTTTATTCTTTGTTCCGTCCCGGCTTGTTGCTGCTTTTATAAGCCTGGCACTTCTTTTAATTACCTTATATTATTGTGGTTCCCTCGCCTGATCTTCATCTTTGAACTCCTTGCCGATCCAGAATATATACGCTGCTCCCGCAAAAAGCATTATGATACCGGCATAGACAACCGGCAGCCACGGGTCCTTCACTGCCTCAATGACACTGACATCCGACCATTTTCCCATTGCCTGGTTATAACTCAGCTGGTAAAGTCGCCAACCGGCTACCTTTGGCGGTTTGTTCACCTCTATAACAATCTCGCGGGGGGCGTCGCGGGGGGTGAGGGCAATTACGTTGGAAAAGTACCTGCGGGGCTCGGGCAGTGTCATTACAAGCACGTTCCTGCCGTCAAGCCACAGCAGTTTGGTGTCATGCATAAAGCTCCCGCAGCTTATCCATCCTTCATGTGTCTCCCCTGTAGTATTGTTTGCTGTCCGTACCCTTGCATACGGGGGGGCGCCTGTCTCTTCAGAATATTCAACCCTTCCGTTTTGAGGCAGCGCCATGGGAAAAAACTCATCAATGTGAATGGTCCACTCCATGAGCTGCGTCGTTTTTCCGGCCTCTATATAGGGAAGCGGACGTTGCGAATCATCTGTCAGTTTTCCCGTGTGGCTATCAACTACAGCAAGTTGCGGAGGGTACTGCTCGATGTCAAAATTTATCAGTTCCAGTGCGAAGGGCATCTCATAATAGTTCGAATGGCTGTCATAGGCATACCATACCGGTTCATCTTCGTACAGGTCCATCCTGTAACGCTGCAGGTCCCCAGTACCCAGACTCGCCCCCGCTATAACTATCCACAACCCAAGATGGTTAAGGAGGAACCCTGCGTTTCTTTTCCTGAATGGGAATGCTCTTTTAAGAATAGCCAGTCCAAGACTCACCAGCAGGTACAATTGCGCCAGCAGAAACACCCAGGCATTTTTCAGGTGGGATAGCCCGATAGCACCTTTAAGTCCGCCGGCATCGGGACGGTCCTGCTCAAATACGCCCATAAGAATGGTTAGAACAACGATAAGGCAGATGGCGCTTATAGCAGATGGAATGGTTGAGAGCCATCTTACCATATGTACATCCCTGTAAAATATATGCAGAAAAACAATTGTTGTTATGAAAGCCATTCCCGCATACATATTGAACGGGAAGGAGGGGATGCTTATACCCGGCTGCGGTGTTGCCAGTTCAATTGCAAATCCCGCCAACATTAGTGCAAGCGCTACTGTAAATCCTTCCCTGTATTTCCAGGGCGGGCGGAACAGACTTTTTTTTGACTTTTGCTTTGGAGATATCTCTTTGTTGTCCATTAAGTTATTCGCTGTATTCTGAAAAGTTTTCCGTATACCGGATTTTTATGGTATGCGGGCGCCTAAAAATACCAATATTTTTATTTAAACACATAAACGGGGGTAATTGTTATTTATTACTTTTGTAGAGACATCCGGAAGTGCCGCAAACCAGGCAAGGAGAATGTTTACGGGGCAGCATTCTGTTATGGTGAAAGCCTGAGTGATTGGCGCAGGCCGGGTTTACCGGACTTTAATACATGCAGTTACTTTAAAGGCAGGTAATTCCGGTGGCAAAGACATCCGGTTTAACACTTGCATATCCCGGCGGATATCATGCAATATTTAACTTTTATGTTTGTCGCCGGCAGCAAATAGCCGGTTAAATGAATTAATAACAATATCCTACAGCGATGAAGAAGTTTTTTAAGATCCTGCTTATCGTGGTGGTGGCGTTTTTCGCACTCCTCATAATTATTCCCTTTGCATTCAAGGGAAAGATCCTCCAGCTTGCACAGGATGAGATAAACAGAAACCTGAACGCTAAAGTTGAGTTTGCCGACCTCCGCCTGTCGCTCATCCGGAACTTCCCTAACCTGAGCGTGTCGCTTATCGACCTCTCGGTTGTTGGAGTAGATGAATTTGAAAATGACACTCTTGTAGCCTTCGACGCTTTTCGCGCTGTTGTTGATGTCAAAAGCGTCATTTGGGGCGATGCCGTCGAGGTGCGCTCCATATTGCTGGACAGGCCAAACGCAAAAGCAAGGGTTTTGGAAGACGGCCGGGCCAACTGGGACATTATGATCCCTGCAGATCAGGTTGAACCTGATGATCCTGAAGAACCGGCCATTCCCGATGAGCCCGTCGATCATATCCCGCCGGTTGACCCCGATTTGGATGAAGAACCGGCAGAGCCTTCTGCCTTCAAGGTATCACTGAGGAGATTTGAGATACGTGACGGGCGTGTGGAGTATGATGATGTGCCTTTTGATGTGCGGACCACCCTGAGCGGTTTGAACCTGCTGATGAGGGGGGACCTGACTATGGACCATACTACCCTGGACATTTCTGCTACAAGCGATATTTTTAACTTCTGGTTCGAAGGCATCCGCTATGTTACCAACGCACGGCTGTCCCTTGCCACTTTGCTGGATGCCGATATGGCGGACTGGCGGTTTGAGTTCAGGGAGAGCGAAATCATGCTTAACGAGCTGGCGATGGGAGTGGACGGGTACTTCGCCATGCCCGGAGAGGGGTTTGACATGGATATTGATTTCTTCAGCACCAGGACTGATTTCAGGACAATCCTGTCGCTTATACCTGCCATATTCATGACGGATTTCGAAGAGTTGCAGGCGACGGGCTCACTTGCCCTTGAGGGTTTCGTGCGAGGCGTCATGAAAGATGATATTTTCCCTTCAGTGGGGCTCGACCTGGTAGTAGAGGACGCCGGTTTCAGCTACCCGGGAATGCCCGGGTCGGTCGATAACGTCGGGGTGGTACTGAACATGCTGTATGACGGGGTTGACGAGGACAGGACAACGGTTGACCTGCGCAGGTTCTACATGGAGATGGCCGGCAACCCTTTCGACATGCACATGAGCATCCGTACCCCGATGAGCGACATGTATGTTGATGCGGCTATCAACGGAACAATAGATTTTACCAGCCTGGCCGACATTATCCCCCTCGAGGGTACGGAGATCAGGGGACTTCTGGAGTCGGACCTTTCCCTTTCGGGGAACATGTCTGATATCGAACAGGAGAGGTACGAGGATTTCAATGCTGCAGGGAGTATCCGGCTTACCGCTTTCAGGTATTCCGACGAGGCTTTTCCTCTGGAGGTGCACATACCCGGGGCAGCTCTCGAATTTTCGCCACGCTTTGTGGAGCTCAGGAACCTGCAGATGGAACTGGGAAGGAGTGATATAACCATGAGCGGGAGAATGGAGAATTTCATTCCCTACGTGTTCAACGACGGCACTGTAAGAGGAAGCATGATGCTTGCCTCCGGCATGTTAGACCTTAATGAATTGCTTGCCTTTGAAACAGAGGAGCCGGAGACGGATACGGTGCCGCTTGCTACCGTGGAGGTTCCCGGCAATATAGATTTCGTGCTCGCTTCTACTATTGACAGCATTATTTTTGACAACATGGAGATCAGCAACCTCCGCGGCCGCATTGTAGTGCGCGACAGCAGGGTGCTTATGGAGGGCGTAAACATGGAGATGCTTGACGGTACGCTGGCGCTCAGCGGTGAGTACAACACAGCAGATATGGCTGAGCCGTATATCAATTTTTCCATGGATATAAATGGCTTCGACATTCCAGGCACATTCCACACCTTCAATACCGTTCAGCAGCTTACTCCTATTGCCAGGGACCTGAGGGGCAGGTTCTCCACCTCAATGAAGATGCACTCCTTGCTTGATGGGCACATGATGCCTGTAATGAACTCGATAGATGCAGAGGGAAGGCTGATGACCGATAATGTTGAGGTTGTTAGCTCCACTACGTTCGACAGGCTGGCAAATGTGCTGAGCCTTCGCGAGGATATGGACAATGTACTGAGGGATGTTGATATTGATTTCACCATAACTGACGGCCGCATACACGTTGAGCCGTTTGAGACCAGGATGGGGCCGGTGCGGATGGTAGTAGGAGGAGACCAGGGTATTGACCAGACCATGAACTACCTTATGCGGATGACTATTCCGCGCGCACTATTCGGATCCGGCGCCGACAGGGTTATAAGCGACCTTGCGGCCGGCGCTGCGGCGCGTGGACTGGATATACAGCCGGGTGAGAATATCAATGTTGATGCGCGGATAACAGGAACCTTTTCCGACCCGCAGATATCTCTCGACATGAGGGAGACTGCCCGGACTACCATGGATGAGATGAGGGAGCAGATACGGACACAGGCGGTCGAAGAGGTTGAGCGTCGTGTCGAAGAGGTAGAGGAGAGAGTAAGGGAAGAGGTGTCGGAAAGGGCTGACCAGATACTTGAGGAGGCGGAAAAGAGAGCCGAACAGGTAAAGAAAGCTGCTGCCGAAGCCGCAGAAACGCTCAGGCGGGAAGCAGAAGCCAATGCTGCACGCATCGAGCGTGAGGCTGAGGGGCGCGGACGTATTGCTGAGGCTGCAGCAAAACGGACAGCCGACGGTATAAGGAGGGAGGCTGACCAAAAAGCAGAAGCGCTTGTCCGTGACGCCAATGAACGTGCCGAAAAGCTGCTGGAGGATGCCCGCCGGGAGGCAGAGAGGCTGGAGGATTAAAAGTCCCTGACGCCCACAACCGGCGCCACTCAGTTCAAACCTGTAAATTCCTGCCTGGTTCCACCGTATACAGAAGGAAACAGCAAGCATGACCTGAGGACTCCCGCTTTGAACTGACCAAACAACAGAGGCTGCCTTTTTGAGACAGCCTCTGTTGTTTTAGTTCATCTTAAAAAAAACCGCGGCTTTTAGCCGCGGTAATGTCCCGGCGGGGCTTTGCCCGAAAGGCATGTGCGCAAAAATAATTCGCGGTGTGCAGCAAAAACCAGGCTTAAAACCACCTCTTTCAGTAGTGGATAGTCCGGTTTTAGCGAGTTTTTTTACTTTCTATGCGGTGGCAGTCCGTGGGACTGCAGGGTTTCCTGTGCCACCCGCCCGCAAAGATCATGCAGACCCCGGTACCGGAACCTCCGGATGCAGACCATCATAAGTACCGAACTCATACGAATCCGGCCCGATTTCAAGATTTGAGTTCATCATATCTTCCCATGTCTTATCCTGTCCGGTGTAGGCCGATTCCCTGCCCATAATGCTTACCATTGATGAAACGGCAAGGTTGTTTGCCTCGTTTATGGGCTGGTTGGTACGGATTGCAGTAACCATGTTTATTATCTCCTGGTCATAGGGTGATATGGCGACCCTTCCTGTTGGCTGACCATCGTCACCAATCGGGTACTGGTATTCCCAGATTATGTTCCCGTTATTGTCCCATATCGTGTTCCGGCAATTGGTATATCCTTTGGTTCCGAAAATCATTTCCCCGACCTTATTACTGCAGCCATTTATCTCACGGGTGGTTCCATGCAGCGTCCTGCGGTCGTCAAAAGCGTAATCGACACTGAAAAAGTCGTACATGTCGCCTGACCTGCGCCGGTGACGGCCTCCAAAGCCGGTAGCACTTACCGGGTGCTTTTCGAAGAACCAAATTACAACGTCAATATTGTGAACCAGCAGGTTGGCAAGCGAATCGCCGGTCTGCCATATCCAGTTTGCCCTGTCCCTTATCATTGCCTCCATGTCGCACCAGCCTTCCTGTCTTGGAGTCACCGGCTGTGCTGTCCTGTTCCAGTAGCAGTTTGCCGATACCAGGTCGCCTATGGTCCCGTTCTTCACCTGGGCGTAAGTGTGTATATAATCAAGCTGGTGCCTTCTCTGGGTTCCCGCCACGATAGTCAGCCCCGCTGATTCGGCCATCCTGCCCGAGGCCATAACCGACCTTATGCCTACAGGGTCAACCCCCGCGGGCTTTTCTATAAAACAGTGTTTTCTTGCCTGTATAGCGGCCTCAAGGTGTTTTGCCCTGAACTTTGATACCGATGCTTCAAGTATAATATCTACGTCCGCTTCCAATACTCTTTTGTATCCGTCAAAACCTGTGAAGCAGTTCTCGTCGGGAATCTCAACGCCGCGCTGCTCTCTGAGGGAGTCCCGGCACCGGTCTATCCTGTCCTGGAACAGGTCGGTCATCGCCGTTATCTGCAGATTGGGTCCGGCATCAAGGAAGTTGAAGGCCGCACCTGTACCCCTTCCACCACAGCCGATAAGGCCGGCCTTAAGAGGTGGCCCGTCCGGAGCCCTTTCGGGGAATACCGGGGGTACATATTTTTCACGACGGGAGGTGCATGATGCCAGTAGTCCGCCTGCACCCAAAATTCCTACTCCACCTGCACCGGCAGCGCCTATTATGCTTGTCGAACCTATAGCGCCGGCAGTGCCCATTGCAGCAAGATTGCCGATAAACTTACGTCTGCTGCCTGATTTTGGATTATTACTCATTTTTCGAAGTTTAATTAAGTTAAAAATTTAAATATCATAGTGTTGCCAACAATCTGGCGTTAATAACAGTTTTTAATCATACTGTGATTTTAAGCACCGCAAAATATTGAAATAATTTATAATAACAAAAAAACAAGTCCTCCATGCTGCCGTTTTCCCAACC